>DASTGC010000168.1:0-27261 GCA_035719485.1 Novosphingobium sp. | reverse complement strand
CCGCGTCAGATAGTACAAAAAAGTATTTTCATGTCCTGTAGATTGCCTTTTATGAAATTTTCATTCAAAATTGGCGAGTCCAGATAACGAGGAATTACGTATGGCGAGTCTCGCCGAATCTCCCCTGGTCTTCAGCCGCCTGCCTCACCCCGCCCCTGTGGCGGCGGACAAGCGCGACCAGATGCTGGCGGATCCGGGCTTCGGCAAGCTGTTCTCCGACCACATGGTGACGATCGACTGGAGCGAGGACGCCGGCTGGCACAATGCCCAGGTTGGCCCTCTCGCCCCGATCGCCCTGCACCCTGCCGCCGCCGTGTTGCACTATGCCCAGGAGATCTTCGAAGGGCTCAAGGCGTATCGCCTCGCCGACGGGACCATGGCCCTGTTCCGCCCCGAGGCTAACGCGCGACGGTTCAACGCCTCGGCCCGGCGGCTGGCCATGCCGGAACTCCCGGAGGAGCTGTTCGTCGAAGCCTGCCGCCAGCTGGTCGCGGTCGACGCGCAGTGGTTTCCCAATGTCGAGGGGGGCTCGCTCTACCTGCGCCCGTTCATGATTGCCACGGAAGCCTTCCTCGGCGTGCGCCCGGCCAAGAGCTACAAGTTCATCGTCATCGCCAGCCCGGCGGGCAATTATTTCAAAAGCGGCGCTCCGGCCGTGTCGATCTGGGTCAGCCAGTATACCCGCGCAGCGCCAGGTGGCACCGGGGCAGCCAAGTGCGGCGGCAACTACGCCGCCAGCCTCGTCCCCCAGGCCGAGGCCATGGAGCACGGCCACGACCAGGTCGTCTTCCTCGATGCCGAACAGCACAAGTGGATCGAGGAACTGGGCGGCATGAACCTCTATTTCGTCTTCAACGACGGCACGCTGCTGACCCCTCCGCTGTCCGGCACCATCCTGCCCGGCATCACCCGGGAGAGCCTGCTCACACTGGCGCGGGAAGAGGGCCTGACCGTGCGAGAGGAACGCTATTCGATCGACCAGTGGCGCGACGATGCCGGCTCGGGCCGCCTGGTCGAGACCTTTGCCTGTGGCACTGCAGCAGTGGTCACGCCGGTCGGGCGGGTGACTGACCCGGTCAAGGGCGAGTTCGTCATCGGCTCCGGCGGCCCCGGCCAGCTCACCCAGAAGCTGCGCCAGCGGCTGGTCTCCATTCAGCGCGGCGAGGCGCCGGACCCGCACGGCTGGGTGGTGCGGCTGGGCTGAGGTTCAGTCCGCTCCGGCTGTCAGCAGTTCAGAGGCTGCCGGCGCCCCTTCGAGCAGGTCGATCAGCCCGCGCTCGTGGCGGGTCAGCCAGCGGGTGGCGCGCGGCAGCTTCAGCCGGCGTCGCCAGTCCTCCTGCCTGGGCACCAGGGCCAGCACGGCCGGATGAATATAGCTCTTGCGGGCAATTGCCGGGGTATTGCCGAGCCGCTCGCTCACCTCGCTGGCGAGGGCCTTGACCCCAACTTTGCCTCCAGCCGTGGCGAGCAGCTCGAAGCCCATCGCGCTGGCATGCCAGGTGCGGAAGTGCTTGGCGGTGAACTCCCCACCCATTGTCTCGCGCAGGTAGTCGTTGACGTCGCCCGAGGTCACCGGACAGGGCCCGCCGCTCTCGTCGAGGTACTGGAACAGGTGCTGGCCGGGGAGGTCCTGCATGGCCCGCACGAACCTCAGGAGCGAGCGATCGGTGATGGTCATCTCGCGCAGCTTGCCGCTCTTGGCGGTGAACCGAAGACGCAAAGCCTGCCCCTTCACACGCGCATGGCGCATGCGGAGCGTCGTCGCGCCAAAGCTGCGGTTGGCCTTGGCATAGGCTTCGTTGCCGATACGGATGCCACCGGTGTCGAGCAGCCGCACCACGCTGGCGATGGCCCGCGTGCGGCACAGGGCGCGCCGTGACAGATCCTGCTCCACCCGCTTGCGCACCAGCGGGAGCAGCGCCCCGAACCGGGCGGTATTGTCGAACTTGGCGCTCTCGCGCGAGAGCCGGAACAGCGGGTGATAGCGATATTGCTTGCGCCCGCGCGCATCGAAGCCAGTAGCGAGAAGGTGGCCGTCGCCGCGCGGGCAGAACCAGGCGCGATCGTAGGCTGGTGGAAGGGCGATCCGGTCAAGCCGCTCTATCTCGCCACGATCGGTGATCCGCTGGCCCGCCGCATCGTAATAGGCCCAGTAGGCATGGTCGCCGCGCTGCAATCGGCGCCGCGTGATCCCGGGCAGGCTGTCGTCGCAGAAGTGCAGGCGGGTCGATGTTCCGGCGGCGATGCTGCGATGGTCCATGACAGGCGAACGGGCGCAGACGCCTTGCGGTTCCGGCGGCTCGTCACCACTGTACGGCCACCCCGGCAATGGAAAGGCCCTCGATGACCAAAGACTATGTACCACCCGCAGTCTGGCAGGAGCCCGCTCCCGCCGCCACAAGTGGGCAGGCCTTCTCCCTCAACCGGCCGGTTTCCGGCGCCACGCACGAACGCGAGCTCTCTGTTGGGCAGCACCCGCTCCAGCTCTATTCGCTGGCCACGCCCAATGGCCAGAAAGTCACGATCCTGCTCGAGGAACTGCTCGCCGCCGGCCACGACGGCGCGCAATACGATGCCTGGCAGATCAACATTGGCAAGGGCGATCAGTTTTCCAGTGGCTTCGTCGCGATCAACCCCAACAGCAAGATCCCGGCCCTGATCGATCGTAGCGGGGCAGAGCCGGTGCGGGTCTTCGAATCCGGCGCGATCCTGCTCTACCTTGCCGAAAAGTTCGGCGCATTCCTCCCGCGCGAGAATGCCGCCCGGGCCGAGGCGCTATCATGGCTGATGTGGCAAATGGGCTCGGCGCCGTTCCTCGGCGGCGGCTTTGGTCATTTCTATGCCTATGCGCCGATCAAGATTGAATATGCGATCAACCGCTATGCGATGGAAGTGAAGCGGCAGTTCCACGTCGCCGACACCCGGCTCGCCGAGACTCGGTATCTCGCCGGTAACGCCTATACGATCGCCGACATGGCCTTCTTGCCCTGGGCCGCCGGCCTGTGGCGGGGCACCGTCTATGGCGAGGCCCGGACCTTCCTTTCCATGGACGAATACCCGCACCTCGGCCGGTGGGTGGAAGAACTGCTCGCCCGCCCCGCCGTCGCGCGTGGCCGCCGCGTCAACAGCGCCGCCATGCCCGAACGCCACGGCCCCGAGGATTTCGACCGGCCTCCCGCAGACGCCTCCTGAAACCGCCCGCCACCCCTTCCCATCCCGCTCCGGCGCGGCTATGCGCGCCGGACTGGTGGGGCGTCGCCAAGTGGTAAGGCACCGGTTTTTGGTACCGGCATTCGCAGGTTCGAATCCTGCCGCCCCAGCCAGTTCCTGAAATTGCGAGAAATTCCCCGCCTATCTTGAGGACCGATCTCTGCGTCTCCCCTGCCCTCTCAGCGCGAGCGGCTTCAGGATCTGGGCGGCAACCAGGTAGGCCAGGGCGAGGACGGTGACCAGGCCAAGCAGCTGCCAGGGCAAGGCTGCGAAGCCGAACAGCCCGCGCCATGGACCAAAAACGACCGCAAGCGCGGCTACCCCGGCAACAAGGACCGAACCAACCAGCGGCATGGCCGGCCGGCTGCGCCACGGCACGAAACCTGTGCGGATCACGAAGACGACGAGGAGCTGGGTCATCATCGATTCGATGAACCAGGCCGTCCGGAACTCGGCGGGTGCGGCGTGGAACACCAGCAGGAGGGCGGCGAAGGTCGCCAGGTCGAAGAGCGACGAGAGAGGCCCCATGAAGGCGGTGAACCGCTGGATCGCTGACGTGCTCCACTCGTGCGGCCTGGCCAGTTCTCCGTCGTCCACGGCATCGAACGGGATTCCGCTCTGAGAGAAATCATAGAGCAGGTTGTTGAGCAGGATCTGCACGGCGGTCATCGGCAGGAACGGCACGACCAGCGAGGCCAGCGCCATCGACAGCATGTTGCCGAAGTTGGAGCTCGTTCCCATCCGCACGTATTTCATGATGTTGGCATAGGTGCGCCGCCCCTCGACAACACCGTCGGCGATCACCGACAGATCGTTGTCGAGCAGGATGAGGTCTGCCGCTTCTCGCGCCACGTCGGTGGCGCTGTCGACGGAGAGCCCCGCGTCGGCCGCCTTGATGGCCGGAGCATCGTTAATCCCGTCACCCATGAACCCAACCGTGTGACCGGCTTGGGAGAGCGCGCGGATGATCCGCATCTTCTGATCCGGCGAAATCCTCGCGAAGTAGTCGGCTTTCCGCACCTTCGCTCGCAACGCGGCTTCCGAAAGGGTTGCGATCTCCTCACCGGTCACCACGGGGCTGTCGCGCAGCCCAAGGGTGCCGACGAGGTGACTGACCACGGCCGCGGCATCGCCGGAGATGATCTTCACATGGACGCCCAGCTGGCGCAGCCGCCCGATGGCGGCGCCGGCGGAAGCCTTGGGCGGATCGCGAAAGACACAGAAGCCGGCGAAGACCAGGACCCGTTCGTCGGCCGGGCTCACCATGCCCGTGCTCGCGTCGAGGTCGCGCCAGGCGACTGCCAGCATGCGATCGCCGTCGCGGGCGCGGGCATCGTGGATGGCGGTGAGGGCAGCCAGGCGCCCAGCATCGAGTGGGGCCGGTGCCTCGCCCCCCTCGTCCACCGCCTTGCACACTGCAAAGATCGCCTCGGGCGCACCCTTGACGATCAACCGACGGCGACCGGCGCGATCGACCAGCACGCTTGCACGGCGGCGATCGAAATCGAATGGCAGGTCCGCCACGCGCTGCAAGGTCTCTCCCAACGACGGGGCGGCAGCGATGATGGCGTCGTCCAGCGGATTGCCGGCACCGCTTTCGAAGTGGCTGTTGATCGCGGCCAGTTCGAGCACTTGTGGATCGGGCTTGCCCTGCGGACCTAACGTGGCGGTGAGTTCGATCCGGGCCTCGGTGAGGGTGCCGGTCTTGTCGGTGCACAGCACGTCCATCGCACCGAGGTCGTGAATCGCGGCAAGACGCTTAACGATCACTTGCCGCTTGGCCATTCGCACGGCTCCGCGCGACAGGGCGACGGTTGTCACCATCGGCAACAATTCCGGGGTCAAGCCCACGGCAAGCGCTGCGGCAAACATGAACGATTCGAGTGGTGGCCGGTGAAAGACCAACTGGACCAGCAGGACGAACAGGACCAGCGCCAGCGTCAGCCGCAGGATCAGCATGCCGAGGCGGCGCAGCCCGCGTTCGAAGGCTGATGGTGGCGCGGCCTCGACGAGATCGGCGGAAATCGCGCCGAGGCAGGTGCGGCGCCCCGTGGCGACGACCAGCATCGTCGCTTCACCCGAGATCAGGGCCGTACCGGCAAACAGCGCATCCCAGGCCTCCGCCATAGTGGCGGCGTTGCTGCAGCCGGGGCGCTTGTCCACCGGGTAGGGCTCGCCCGTGAGGATGGCCTCGTCCACCCGCGCCGCGCTGCTTGCCACCACGATCCCATCAGCGGGGACGAGGTTGCCGGGTGACAGGTGCACGAGATCGCCACGAACCACCTCCTCGGTGGGAATGGTCACCTCGCCGCCGTCACGCACCACCCGCACAGTTAGCGCGATCGAGCGGCGCAGCGCCTCCGCGGCCTGCTCGGCACCGTGCTCCTGGTAGACATCGAGGCCGATCGAAAATGCGACGATGACCAGGATGATCACCAGGCTGGCGACATCGCCGGCAAGGCCCGACACCGTGGCGGCAGCGAGCAGGATCAGCACAAGCGGCTCGGTCAGTCGGTGCAGCACTCGGCTGGTCAGGCCGCGACGTTTTGCCTCGTCGATGCGGTTGGGGCCGTCGCTTCTCAACCTTGCCGCAGCCTCGTCCGCAGTGAGGCCGCGCGTGGCACTGGCTTCTGGCTCGGCGGTCACCCAGAACCGCTGTACTGCGCCGTTTGCCGGCAGGGGACCGCGCCGAGCCATGACCACATGATGACGCGTTGCGCGCGCAAGCGCCAGACTTCCCGGCAAGTCTGCCGGGGCGAAGAATGACGGTAGGTTCGAATCCCGCCGCCTCAGCCAGCCCAATCACGAAATTCGATTAAAAACTTCAGATTGCGCCATTTTCCGCGGTTAGCCCGTCAGCCCGATCCTACAGACTCTTTTCGGAACTCGTTTAGCTTCGGCAGATTCCCAGCCATTTGAACGCGTGATCCACATGGTGAGCGCTGGATGCGTCCGATTTGGACCTGTCGCGTCCGGAAATTTTGAACGACTAGCGAGGGCACCTGCCTACCACTTCCGCCTCATCTGGTTGCCTATCAGGCGGCTACGCATCTGTTGCGCCCGCTCATCGGCGGTAGCGCGCGGTGAACCGGTGCCGAGCCGGCTGGCGACCTGGTCCAGCTTCATCCTGGTAATTTGCGGGGTGGGCGTGGACGAGCAGCGATACCAGCGCCCAATCAGCATGCCGTAACTGCTGCCCCCGGTGTCCAGCCAATTGTGATAGCCGGGATCGACGTGTGACAGCACTGCGCGGAACTTTCCGTCTGAGTCGACCTTGGCCGACAGACCGTTCAGGCTGCTCTGGCGGTAGGGGATATCGACCTGGTTCCAAACTCCGTCGATGACCTGGACGTTCCAGTAGGTTCGGGTCTGCGGGAGCTCGCTCTCGATCACCAGTGCTTCGTCGGGCCCAATGTCGAACACCATCTCGAAATAGGCCTGCGGCCAGTCGTCCGTGTTGCCCATGTCCTTGAAGGTGTGGATGTGCATCTTGTTGATGAAGCCGCCATCATGGGGCCGCTTGATCTGCGCCATCGCCACCCGGCTGACGTCGAGCGCATAGGCAAAAACCTTGCGTAATTTCGCGTCGACCTCGTCGGGGGTGGGCCGGGGCTTCAATTCCTTCGGCTTGTCCAATCGCTCGATCGCGATGCGGGCGTCCTTCTCGTTGCCCCAGTCGTACGAGAATTGTCGGACCATGAGGAAATCGGACCGGGGATCCAGGTGGAGCCAATCGCCTTCATAGCCCTTGGGGCGCTCGGCGCTGAAAATGACGGAAAAGCGCCCCTCGGAATCGAGAGTAAAGTCGTTCGCGTCGAAGTTGCCGAAGCCCTGGCCCATTTTGAGGCCATCGGTACCGAACATCTTATCTCCGGTGGCAAACCCGAGAACGGGGGCATTGCCGCGCTCTCCAGTGACCCGATAGGTTCCGGTCCCATCAAGAGAGGCGACATAGTATACCGCATCGGGATTGGGCTGAAGCAGGAATGCGGAGTTCAGGTAGGGGATGAACTCGGGATAGCGCGGATCGGCCATCATCAGCAGGAAATAGGCCTGTGCGAGATTCATCGAGAGCTGGCGGTACAGCTCGGCGCGTAGCTGCTCATCAACTGGAGCCGTAGCTTCCTTCAGGATTTCGTCCCCGGACTTGAGGAGTTCGAGGTATTCTGTCCAGCTCTTCATCGTCACGAACTCCCTGCTTCGATCACTTCGGATCCCACTCCAGACAGAACCCTCTTACCGTATTGATCAGTCCTGCGGCCATCTTGGGCTCGGTGCCTTGGGCAATCCGGCATTCCGGCATCTTGGCAACCCACTCCTCGAGAAAGATCCGAAGCTCCCGCCGCGCCAGACGAGCGCCCAGGCAGGTGTGGGGCCCGCTGCCGAAGTTGACGTGACGGCGCTGCGACCGGCGCGGATCGAAGCGCATAGGATCCGGATTTGCGCGCTCGTCGAGACCGCTCAGCGGGAAAATCCCCAACACCTGCTCGCCCTCGCGAACGGCAACTCCGCAAAGCTTGGTGTCGAACTTCACCAGCCGCGCAAGATTGCTCGTGCCGAAGCGCCGGGTTATTTCATCGACGGCCCCGTCGTAGAGTTCGGGATTGTCACGCAGCTCGCGCTGTAGCGCGGGATTGCGCGCGAAATGGACCATGGCGAACGCGGTGGTGTTCATCACCGTCTCAAGACCTCCGGTCACCACCAGTTGCACGACATTGTGTCGCTCGACAGGGGTTAGGTCGCGATCCATCACGCGGGCGCGCACCAGCATGCTGACGAAGTCGTCGCCCGGCCTTGCCTGCCGTTCCCGGATCAGGTTGGCGATGTATTCGTGGGTTTCCCGCGCAGCCTCTTCCATGGTGTCCTGGCCGGGAACGTTCCGCTTGGCCAGGTCGAGCAAATAGGGAGCATCGGTTTCGGGCATACCAAGCAGGTTGAGGAAGGTAACGATCGGCATGACGCCCGCAAAATCGAGCACGAAATCGCACCGGCCCAGCGGGCGCAGCCGTTCAACGATGTCCCTTGCCGCGGCGCGAGCGCGGATGCCGGCCTGGTTCAGCGAGGCCGGGGTAAACGCCTGGGCGACAAGCTTGCGGAACGGGCCATGCTCGGGCGCGTCAAGCTGGTTGGGTCCGGTATGCGGGATGATCCCCTTGGGGACGAACGGCTCAAGATTGGAAAACCGCCCCGGGTCCGTGGTAAGCTCCACCATGTCGCGATAGCGGGTGACCACCCAATGGCCGCCGTTGCGGGGGGTCCAGAAGATGTCGGGATAAGTGTCCTGGATCGACTTCCACAAGGCATGGATGTCGTCACTGTATCCATCGACGAGGCCTGGCAAATTGTAGGGGTCAAAATCCCGGACAAGGTCCTCCGGAACGTGAGCCGGTACCGGCGCCAGGCTGCTATGAACGTTCACGACGCCCTTCTCCTTTGCCCAGACGGTGCCGGGGATGCCGAAATGCGCAGCACCACCGCTATTAGCGGTGCCTACGTGTCCGACAGGGCCGACGCATGGTCCAGACACTCTACTCACAAATCAGCGGCTTGATTTCTCTCAATTGAAATCTCGAGGCGACCCTTTGCGCGAGAGAACGGCATGGAGAGCCAGACCGGTTCAGCCCTCGCTCATGGCCGCGCGCTGGATTTCCTCTGCCGTCGGGTTGCGCCGCAAGGTGAGCCCGCCGGTGACGTGGAAGGTCTGGCCGGTCATGAAGCATTCGTCACCCGCCATGAATACCGCCGCATTGGCAATGTCCTGGACCGTGGTGATCCGTCCCAGCGGGTATTCGCGCTCGAACGCCTTGATGATCGCCGGGCTGAAGTTCCCCTGGAGGATCGGCGTATCGGTCAGCCCTGGGGCGAGGATATTGGCACGGATGCGGAACTTGCCGAACTCGTTGGCGACGGCCCGGGTCATATGGTTAAGACCGGCCTTTGCCCCCATATAGGCAGCGTGGTTTTCGAACATGATGTCGGCAACCGCAGACGAGACGTTCACGATAGCACCCCCTCCAGCCGCCTTGAGCGCCCCCAGTGCGGCTTGCATGAACCATATGCCGCCCTTGAAGATAATGGCCAGCATCTCATCGATCTCGGCTTCGGTCATGTCTTCGAAGGGGCCGTATTGTGGAGTGGCGGCAGCATTCACCGCGATATCGACCCGGCCGAACTTCTCGCGTGCCTCGGCAAACAGCTTGAACACGGCATCGCGGTTGCTGACGTCGGCAGGAATGGCAATGGCGCCGCTGGCTGCGGCGAAAGCGTTGAGGCCGTCCGCCGACCTACCCGAAACCACGACCGTCGCGCCTTCCTCGATGAAGCGCTGGGCGATGGCCTGCCCCATGTTCCCTTCGCGCGTGGCGCCCATGACTACGGCAACCTTGCCGGCCAGCCTGCTCATCCGAACTCGCTCCCTTTCCCGAAACCTCTGATTGCCTCATGCCTCAAGCCGGCACGCGCCGACAGAGCAGCCAACATCCATCATGGATCGGATTTGCCCGCCAAAGCGGTACGCCGCTGCTCGAGAGTCATGCCGCTCCTATCACAATCAGCCATATGATTGCTCCGCGAGCCCGCTCGACACTCCCGGCAGTGCTTGGCATCGCTGCCCGGCCGGCAGATTGCCAGCACCCTCATGCAACACCTGCCCGATCCACCCGACAGGAGGATCACCCAGCAGACGGAGAGCACAGGCATGACGAGCAACTATGCGCCCGACGGGGCCACGCAGCTGGAAATCTACAAGCGGGCGGCCCTGCTCAAGGCCAATGACGAACGCAGCCGCAAGGTCATCATGACCGGTCGTCTGGTCATGCCATATTACAGCTATCGTGGGCAGGAGATCATTCCCTCCGCCATGGCCGCTGCGCTGACCGATGCCGACTACTGGGTCACGATCTATCGCGGCATTCACGACATGCTGGCCAAGGGTATGCCGCTCAACGACCTCTGGGCCGAGATTGCGGGCCGGGTCGACGGGACCTGCAAGGGCAAGGGCGGCCCGATGCACCTGACCTATCCGAAGAAGGGGATCATGGTCACGACGGGGATCGTCGGCTCGTCCATGCCGATCGCCAACGGGATCGCCTGGGGGTCTCAGCTCTCCGGTAATGATCGCGTCACTGTCGCGACCTTCGGCGACGGCGCCTCCAACATCGGCGCCTTCCATGAAAGCCTGAACCTGGCGGCTGTCTGGAAGCTGCCGGTGATCTTCCTGTGTCAGAACAACCTCTACGGCGAACACACCATTTACGAGAAGGCCACTGCCGCCAAGCGGGTGGCGGACCGCGCCGCAGCCTACAACATGGCGGGCGTCCGCGTGAACGGCAACGATCCGGTCGAGATGTTCGCCGCGGCGCGCGAGGCGGTTGAACGTGCGCGCGCGGGCGAAGGGCCCACTCTGATCGAAGCCATGACGTTCCGGTTCCATGGTCACGTCTTCGGCGATGCCGACGCCTATATGGACAAGGCGCAGAAGAAGGCGGCGATCGAGGCTGACCCGGTGCCGTTGTTCCGGGCTCGCCTGATCGCTGAAGGGATTGCGAGCGAAGACCAACTCGCCGCGATCGAGGCGGCGATCGAGACCCAGATCGACGAAGCGGTCGAATTTGCCCTGGCCTCACCTTTTCCCGGGCTCGAAGAACTGACCAGGGACGTCTACGCAGAAGGAGTCGACGCATGAGCGATGCTGCAACCCAAGCCAAGCCGGTCACCATCGTTCAGGCCCTCAATGCTGCCCTCAACGACGCGATGGCCGATGACGACAGCATTCTTGTTCTGGGTGAGGACGTTGCCGATCCGGAAGACGGCGGCGTGGTGGGCGTGACCAAGGGCCTGTCCACCCGTTTTGGCGACAGGAGAGTTCGCTCGACCCCGATCGCCGAGCAGGCGATCATTGGCGCGGCGATCGGCGCCAGCCTCGTCGGCTACAAGCCCATTGCTGAAATCATGCTGATGAACTTCACCACGGTGGCGATGGACATGATCGTCAACCATGCGGCCAAGCTGCGGTTCATGTCGGGCGGGCAGACCAACGTGCCCATCGTGATCCGCACCATGACCGGTACCGGCATGGGCTCGGGTGGCCAGCACTGCGATTATCTGGAGGCGTGGTTTGCGCACACGGCCGGCATGAAGGTCGTCGCACCGTCCAACCCGGCAGATGCCTACGGCTTGATGCGGGCAGCCATCAACGATCCGGACCCAGTGCTGTTCATCGAGAACCTCCCCGATTACTGGCGCCAGGGCGAAGCGCCCAAGCCGGGCCACGTGGTGCCACTTGGCAGGGCGCGGGTGGCCAGGGAAGGTACCGACGTAACGATAGTGAGCTATTCGCGCGTGCTGAACGAGGCGCTGGCTGCAGTCGAAGAGCTGGAGCGCGCCGGCATCTCTGCGGAGATCATCGACCTGCGCACGATCTCGCCGTGGGACAGGGAAACGGTATGCGCCTCGGTCGCCAAGACCGCCCGCTGTTTGGTCACTCACGAGGCGGTGACGGAATTCGGCGTAGGGGCGGAAATTGCCGCCACTCTCCACACGGAGTTGTTCGGCAAGCTGAAGGCCCCCGTCGCACGGCTCGGCGCCCCCTATGCGCCCGTGCCTTTTTCGAACCCGCTGGAAACGGCCTACGCGCCCACTGCAAAGCGCATCGCCGAAGCGGCGATGGCCCTCGTCAAGTAGGATCCTACAATATGGCTACAGAAGTTCTCCTGCCCAAGCTTGGCTTCTCGATGAACGAGGGAACCCTGGCCGAATGGCTGGTCGCCGATGGCGGCCAGGCGGTCGAAGGAGATCCGCTATTCTCACTTGAAAGCGAAAAATCGACCAACGAAGTCGAAAGTCCCGCAAGCGGGACCTTGCGGGTTCTCAAGCAAGCGGGCGAGATCTACGAGGTCGGCACAGTTCTCGCGATCATCGAGTAGATCCGCAGCGAGCTGCGGTGGTCCCCGCCACGCGTCAATACTGATTGCGAACGACCAGCGCGGTACCGTGATCATGCGCGAGGTAGATCCGGTCGCTGGGCGATGGTTGGAATTTCGCTGAGCGCCAGAGGTATCCGGTAAGTCGGCCAATACCCTTCGCGCACCCAAGCGGCGTCCGGAGCCGACCTGTTCTACAGGAGATGGTTCGAAACGTTGAATTCCGGTGCCGGATTGCCGGCGATGCCGATGTGATCACGTTCCGTCCAATTGTGGTCATCGCGTGTGACCTGTCCTTTCACAAGCGCGGAGGGGGACGCCAGCAGGCCATCACAAACCGTAGCGCTCGATATAGGCTGCAAACGGTGCAATCATTTCTGCATCTTTGCCGATCGGCTGATAGTTGTGCCCTTCCCCGGTCGCTTCTGCATTATCCCGGGCCCAGGCGAGCATGGCCTGCTCGGCTTGCGCTGAGAGGCTGAGGCTGAACTTGTCGTAGATCGCCTGGACTACGCCCAGCGGATTGCGCCGGATGTCGCCCTGAAGGACGTTGACGAACCGCTCCGGGTGGCGATCCTGCGCAGCCATGGACCGCCTGACCGCCTCCGTCCAGAATTCCGCTTCCCGCTTCAGCCGGCGCTCACGATCAATCTGCTCGCCCATGAAGGCGCTGTTGAAATTACTGAGCAGGTTGACGAGGGAGGCGAGCGAAGATGCGGGATGACGATGAGTCTGGACCACGCAGGCGTCCGGAAAAACCGACAGCAGTGCATCTATCCCGAACACGTGGCTGGGGTTTTTCAGAAGCCAGCGGCGGTCATCGTTGAGCCCGACGAGGCGGAGGATCTCCTTGTAGCGAGCGTAGGAACCTGTTTCGTCCGCACCCATCAGCCACTGGTCGTAAAGCCGGAGGTCCAATTGGGATGGGAAGGCGTTCGAGCAGAAGTCTTGTGACAGGGGGATCAGGCATTCATCAACGTCGTCGGGCTGGATGCCATGGGCCGCTATCGCCTCTGGCGCGATCGCCGTCAGCTGCGCGACCAGAGCCACGCAGGCCTGATGCGACGGATTTTCGGACCATGTTTCGCGCGGCGGCCGAACCTGGGGCGCCTCGCAAATCCACTTTTCGATGCCCTGGAACTGCGGATCCTGGCTCAACAGGTTGTGAAGTGCGGTCGTGCCAGTCCGGGGCATGCCAATGACGATGACGGGAGCAGGTATCTCCCGGGTCCGATAATCCGGATGCCGCCGCCATTGCTCCTGGGTTTGCAGCCGGGCAGCAAGCGTAGTTACAATAATTCCCTCGGCCACGGCTGCGTGCGCGCCGGCAAGCTGCTCGTCGTCGAGCGAGGCCAGCAAGACCCGCAGGCCCTCATGGTAATCGGTATCGCCGAAATCCTCGTATCCCGACTGAGCGATGGCCTTCCCGTGCAGTTCGTCGAACCTAGAAACCCAAATCTGCGTCATGTTCAGCCCCACGGATCGATCTGCAATTTGCCACTGCCGCCGGTGCCCTTCCGGAACTCCTCGAAGGCAGCGGACGCCTGGGCCATTCCGACCGAATCCGTCACCATCGCTCGTGCCAGTTCGGCATCACGGTCGATGGCGTCGGCACTGGCTGCGAAATCATCGCGCGTAAAAGTGGTCGACCAGCGGAGCGTGACGTCTTTGATCATGGCCATTCCCGGGATGATCTGGTCAGGCTCCAGACAGAAGCCGAGGCCAACGACGAGGCCCCCGCCCCGCACCAGGTCGATTGAACGCGCGATCACGCCGGGCGCGCCTACTGCTTCGAATACGATGTCCGGCGCGCCGCCAAGGATCTCATAGATCTCGTCCTTGGCTTGGTCGCTCTCAACGATAAATTTGTCGGCACCCATCTTCGCGGAGATCGCCTTGCGCCTGCCGCTTGACGCCAGCATGACGACGTTCTCGACTCCGCGCTGGCGCAGCCAGAACAGCACCGCCAAACCGATGGGCCCAGGCCCGATGATCACGACCTTGCTATTCCGGTCCGGGTTGGCCAGGCGCACGGCGCGGCCGCCCACGGATATTGGCTCGACCAGAGCACTGTCAGCCAGGGTCATGGTCGCGGGGAGCTTGGTTGCGCCGCGCGCATTGACGCGCGCATACTCGGCCAGCCCGTGATCGTACCCGGCGAATTGGTTGGTGCAAAGCAGGTCAATCCCGGATTTGCAGCCATCACATTGGCCACAGCCTACCACCGTCATCGCCGCGAGACGATCGCCGACAACGAAGCGATCGACGCCCTTGCCTACGGCAACGACCTCGCCACCATATTCGTGGCCCAGTTGGCTGCCGGGCACCAACGGAAAACCATGGCCGCTGGTCGCGTGAACGTCCGTCCCGCACACACCGCAGCGGGCGACACGGATAACCACTTCGCCTTCTCCGGGAGTTGGGTCCGGAATTGTCTCAAGCGACAGCGGCTCTCCCGGCGCCTTGTACAGCAGTGCACGCATCAGCTTCTTCCTCTCCTCGTCGGCGCGGTTCGCACGCCGGTCATGTTTATAGGCCTTCGACGCGCATCAATTCGTACGTAGGGCCATTCGTCTGTCGGCGGCGGTCACGCCGGGTTGTGTGGCAAGCAGACACCGAGAGTGCCAGCAAACTGGAACGGCACGGGTCACAGCAAACCCCGTTCCTCCGCCGTCACCGTAGTCGTGTCCAGTCCCCTTTCGCGGAGCACTTCCACCACCGCGCTTGACGCCGTGGCGACTGCCGGAAAGCCGACGTAGGGGATAGTCTGGATCAAAACTTCTTCCAGTTCGCGGATCGTGAGGCCGTTGTTCAAGCCTATCCGAACGTGGTTCTTGAGTTCTTGCACCTGGTGAAGCGTAATAAGCACGCTGATCACGACCAGGCTGCGCTCTCTGCGCTCCAGCCCATCGCGGCTCCAGATGCTGCCGAAGACAAAATCGGTTGCCAGCTTTCCGACCGGCGCCCCGAACCCTGTGCCTGAGAGGCCGAGTCGCAGCTGCGCGGCCAGGTCTTCGCCGAGCAACTCGCCGAACACTTGCAGCCCACGTTCGGTAAGGTCGGTCATCCGCATTCTCCCTGCCAATGTCTCCAGAGGCCGGACACGTCACCATCTTGATGTGGCCAGTCCCTCATTGTTCTGCGGTGAGCGTGGCGAGATCGGCCCCGTCCACCCCTGCCCAGAACGGCGACCAGGTTGGGAATGCGGAGGGCAGGCCCGGTTTCCCGGGTGACCGGGCCCAACATCCGAAGGGCGGCTGCGGCCGATCAAGCACATCATTGGCGTACCAGTGCTTTTCGCTCCGCCGCTCGAAATACCAGCGCCCCGCCCGCCTGACATATCGATCGAAATAGATGATCGCCATGACGATCCACTTGCCGCTATCCTCATGCTCGGCGCGACAATAGACCGTTCCGGTGGCCGTATCGTCGTCGACAAAGTCAACTACGTGGCCGCATATTTGATGGATTGAGCGATAGAATGTGCGCAGGTTAGGCTCGATGAAGGTGCGCAACGCCGCCCGCCCCCTGCCGCGCCGACCGCAATCAACGTCGTCCACGAACAGATTCAGCCAGGCATCCACGTCGCGGGAATCCACCGCGACAGCATAGCGGGCGGGCAGTTCCGCGATGGCTAGCCGGGCCTCGGTCCGCTCGATCCGCCGAGCGAGCTCGGAAAAGTCCATGACATGCTCCTCGGTCAACCACACCTGGACGTTGCTGTCCGTCCGCCACGACTAGCAAAGGCACGCAGAGATTTGGATCAGGGATCAGCGCGGAGCTGCGGTAATCAGGGATGAGATTTGCATAGCACCGATGGCGAGCACGACCGCAGGAGGCGCAATTCAAGTCATGCGAAATCACGCTCCGGATGGATGCAGATATCGCCAGCCGCCCGGGCTCGGCGTAGTTCCTTTGTGCTAAGCCAGTCCAACCGGCCGCGCCACAGTCAGGTCTGCAGGCTGCCGGCCGACGTGCGCCCCGGGGTTTCAAGGAGGATGCCACCATGACGCTCGAAGAACGCATTTCGAGGCTCGAGGACATCGAGCAGATCCGCAGTCTGAGAAACAAGTTCCACTACTTCATAAACGAGGGCCTCGCTCACCGTTTCGGTGAAGTTTACGCAGAAGATGCCGTCGTCGAGTTCGACGACTTCATGAAGCAGGAAGGGCTTGCGAGCATCATCGCGGCTTCCGGGAAGCTGACACAGAGCGTGTTCGTCAAGCAGTTCCTCCACAACCACGAGATAGAATTACACGGCAACGCCGCCACGGGATTTTGCTACCTCGACGCCCGTTACGCGTCGAACGGTGAGAGCCTCATCGTCGCAGCCCGTTACGACGACGAGTACAGGCGGACCGAGGCCGGGTGGCGGATCTGCAAGACAAGGGTCAACATCATTTTCTCGGTGCCGCTGAAGCAGGGCTGGGCCGATCCGAGCGCCAGCGCCGTCGGCCAAGGGCACTTCGAGAACCTGGCCCGGGAACTCACGGCGTCACGCGACCAGCACTAAACAGGGAAAGGCAACCGGCTCATGCAGGAAAAGACCCCCCGCCGCTGGCTGATTACAGGCGCTTCCAGCGGAATTGGCGCCGCCCTCGCCGAAGCGGCACTCGCCCGCGGTGACTCTGTGATTGCCTGCGCGCGCAACGCAGAAGCGCTCGCCCGGTTCGAGGCCAAGGCCCCCGGCCGCGCAACGGGGCTGCAACTGGACGTCAGCCAACTCGATCGGATCGAACCCGCGATCCGTCAGGTCATTGCCGGTGGCCCGCTCGACATCGTGGTCAACAACGCCGGCCGGGGCCACTTCGGAACGGCCGAAGAAACCTCAATCGCGGAAGCCAGGACGGTGTTCGAGGTCAATCTCTTTGCTCCCTGGGCCGTGGCCCACGCCGTACTACCGCATTTCCGCGAACGACGTTCGGGGACTCTGATCAACATCTCCTCAGGGGCGGGCCTCGCTGCGGTTACGGGTATGAGCGCCTACAGCGCCAGCAAATTCGCGCTCGAAGGACTTAGCGAGGTGCTTGCAACCGAGACTGCTGCCCTCGGGATCAAAGTGCTTATCGTCGAGCCCGGCTCGATAGCCACCCCCTTCATCAGCAGCAGCACGCCCGTCGCCGCGCGCCGGATTGCCGACTATGATCCTATCTCGGTGGACGGCAAGGCCATGATCGAAGCTCATTACGCGACCATCACGGTTACTGCAGAGGATGTCGCGACTGCGATCATGGACGCCCTGGACAGCCCCAATCCGCCCCTGCGTTTGCTGGTCGGCGACGATCATCGGGATGCCGCGAGGGAAAAGGGCAGGCAACTGATCCGGATTTCCGAGACGTGACCGCAGGCCCACGTCAGTGCGGGCAGATCACTCCAATTGCCCGAGAGCGCGCTTGCGCATGGCGACGATCGGGCCGAATTCCTCCAGAACGTGTTCTGGGGTGTAGATGGTTGTGCGGCCTTCAATCTGACCCATATGGCGCGCGATTTCCTCTGGGCTGGGTGGCACATCGTAGTCTGCCAGCCAGCCTTCGGTGGCAGCGATGAGAACTCTCGCATAGCGACCTGCAGTCGCGCTGTAGACCGCATGCGTGGTCCGGCAGCGTTCGCTGGTCAGCCATAGAACCATCGGGGTAACAAAGTCATTAGTCATCGCCGGGGCGACCAGACCCATTCCGGGGTCCAGCCGTTCATGGAAATCAGCGGGCCAGTCAAGGTCAGTGGCGGTGCCGAGCCGCCCTGAGCCAGCCGGCAGCAGACCGTTTGCCGTAATCCCGTGCTTCGCTCCCTCGATGGCGATCACGTTCAGCAGGCCGACAAGGCCGGCCTTCGCCGCCGCATAGTTAGCTTGCCAGTGTGCGCCGAACATCGCCGATGCAGAACTTGTGAGCAGGATGCGCCCGTAACCATTCCGCTTCATCGCGGCAAACGCGGGCTGACCCACATAGAAACCTGCCATGAGGTGGACATCGACCACCGAGCGGATCTGCTCGTCAGTCAGGTCTTCGAATGGAGCATTGCGGAGAAAACCCGCATTGTGGATGAGTATGTCGAGCCGCCCGAAAGTCTCCAGCGCCGACCGGACGATCGCATCCCCACCCGACCGGGTCGCGCAGCTTTCGTGGCAGGCAACGGCCTCGCCCCCGGCAGCCCGGATCTCGTTGACGACGACCTGGGCGGGACTGTCGTGAGACTGACCGAGCGGCTTTCCATGAATGTCGAGGCCGAGGTCGTTCACGACGACCTTGGCGCCCCTTGCCGCGAGGTTGAGCGCGTAGTCGCGGCCCAGCCCGTTGCCGGCGCCGGTCACGATCGCCACACGCCCTGCAAAGCTGATCGGGTTAGTTGACTCGCCGCGCTCGACCATTGCGTTCTCCCTTGCCGCTGCTGCACTGCCCGGTCAGGCAGCGGGCGCAGCGCCCAGGCGGCGATCTTCATGGATGAGCTGGGCGGCGCGCATGGCCAGGCCCATGGTGGGTGCGTTGGTATTGCCGGCGATCATTTCCGGGAACACCGAACAATCGACGACGCGCAGGCCATCGATCCCGCGCATACGCAGGCGTCCGTCCAGTGGGGCCGAGTTGTTCATGCCCATGCTGACCGTGGCCGTGGCGTGATAGCCGGCTCCGCCGAACCGGTGGAACAGGTCGATGATCTCGTCATCGCTGCGCGCGCGGGCGGTGAAGTCGGTTTCCTCCAGCACGAACGGCTGCAACGGTGCTTGGCCCATCAGTTCGCGTGTGTACCGGAACTGGCCGATCGCCGCCCGGCGGTCGTAATCGTCGGAAAGGAAGCAGGGGTTAATCTTCAGCGGCGCCGAGGGATCGGGGCTGGTGACGAGCACGTGGCCTTCGCTGCGCGGCCGGAGCGTCATGGCATAGACCTGCATGCCCGGCTCGGCCTCCATCGCCATGCCGGCAGTCGGGTCGAGGCTGTAAGGCGCGAACATCAACTGGCTGTCGGGCCGCGTGCTCTCGGGCAGGACCCGGACGAAAGCGGCCGCTTCCGAAGACCCGTAGCTCATGGTGTTGTTGCGGCCGGCAATGTGCTTCGCCACGTTCGCGATCAGCCTTGCGCCCGCAAACTGCCGGTTGTCGCTGTCGCGCCAGTGGCGCAAGCGCCAGTTCATCATGACCAGCGTGTGCTCGCGCATGTGGCGGCCTACGCCGGGGCTGTCGACCACGACCTTGATGCCGGCCGCGGTGAGATCCTCCGCCCCGCCGATCCCGGACAGCTGCAGGATACGCGGCGAACCGATTGCACCCGCCGAGAGGATGACCTCGCCTCGGCACCGGAGCTCGACCGGAGCTCCATCGTCGCGGATGCCCGCGATCCCCACGGCGCGCCGCCCTTCCACGAGGACGCGGTCGGTTCGGATGCCGGTTTCGACCCGGAGGTTGGGGCGCGTTCGCGCCCGCTTGAGGAAGCCCTTGGCAGCCGAAACGCGGCGCCCCTTCCCATCGATGTTCCATTGGAGCGGCCCGATCCCTTCCTGCTGCGGATCGGAGTGGTCAGACTTGATGCGCAGCCCCATCTCGCGGCCCGCCTCCAGCCAGGCCTTCAGCAGGGGCGAGGGTGCAGGGTGCGACTTCACCGGGATCGGACCACCGACGCCCCGATCGGGCGAGGCGCCATCGGCATGATCCTCGATCGCGAGGAACACGGGCGCCATGTGCTTCCACGACCACTGTTCCCCCGCCAGTTCGGCGAGACGGTCATAGTCCTGCGCCACGCCGCGGTTCCACACGGTGCCATTGACGCCGCTGGACCCACCCAGCATCTTGCCGCGAACCCAGACCTCCTGCCCAGCCCCGTCCTCGCGCGTCCGTATGGTCGGGTAGAAATGCGCCGTCGTGGGATCGGCCAGTGTCTTGCCAAAGCCCTTGGGCATGTTGATCACGAACGTATCGCCGGATCGGCCCTCCTCGATGAGGAGCACCTTGCAGGCAGGATCGGCCGACAGCTGATCGGCCAGGACACAGCCCGCGGAGCCGGCACCGACGATGATATAGTCGAAGTCTGTCATGCGGCGAACCTGTAAACCCCATTCGCACTTGGCAAGAGCAAATGGCTGCGGCCCCGGACACGACCGCCCATGATCGCCTACCTGATTTGGGTTCAGATCGCATGCCGATCCTGTGCGCCCGGCAGGTCCTGTGCCTCCCGGAAGAGCGTGACCCGTGCCAATACCCAATCCCGGATGTGATAGCGAATGATCGCACCACAATCGATGTACGCTCTTGACGGCAGGCGCTACATTGCCCGGGCGATCCAGCGGGCAGATCGGAGGCAGCGAAAGACGAGCAATCGATCAACCTGCCAGCTTAGGTGGGAGACAAGGTTTTATGGCGAGCGCATCGGACGAACTCGATGGAGAGTATCAGGTCCGTCAATGGACCGGGCTGGGCCTCGCCGCAAAAGGCGCTCTGGCGCTGGCTGGGACGTTTATCTCGGTCGGCCTATTCTCGATTGCCGCCGCACTGCCTCCGCTGGGGGCAGACTTCGCCAATTCGGCCAACGCAACCTTGCTGATACAACTGATCGGAAGCATCGCGGCTCCGGTCTTCGCGCTGGCCTCTCCGGGCGCGGGCCGTCTGGTTGCAAAGTTTGGTGTGCGCACTGTCTATATTTGGTCGGCAGGCCTGTTTGCTCTCGCGGGCATCGCCCCGGCCGTGAGCCATTCACTGATCGCTATCCTCGCCTATCGCATGGTCGTTGGCCTGGCCGTAGCGGGTGGGTTCACGGCAGGCATGGTCGGGATCGCCTGCTTGCCGGAGCGCGAACGCCACGTGCTCTACGGTTTGGCGGCATTCATCGGGGGCGGGGTGTCGATCATTGCCTATCCGGCCGTCGGCAGTCTCGCTGAAACCAACTGGCGGATGGCCTTCCTGATCCACCTTGTCCTGCTACCCGCGATTCTGCTCGCTTTGTTCCTGCCGCCAAATGGCGGCATCACGCCCCCTTGTACGGGAGCTAAATCTCAATTCGGCCTCGCCGGTATCCCGCCGAAGCTGCTTATGGCGACGGCCATCCTTGGCTGGGCCATGATCTCGAGCAGCATCTACTTGCCCTTTTACCTCGCGGCGAAAGGGGTGACCGACCCGGGCAAGGTTGGTTTCATTCTTTCGCTTCTGGCAGTGGGCTCACTGGTCGGATCAGGTTCCTATAAGCTGGTCCACAACCTGACGAGTACAAGAGGAACGACACTGCTGGGCATGCTGCTGGTCGCTGTTGGTTGCGCGATGCTCGCAGTTCCGGGAGCCCTGCCCATTGTGACGGTCGGTCTCGGCTTCATGGGCGCAGGATTGGGCATGTTCGGAACGGCAGTCTATCCGCTCGCGATCGAGTCACTCAGAAAAGGTGGTGATCCCGGTGCTGCCACAGGCATGGTCAGCCTTGCCCTGTACCTGCCGCAGGTCCTGTTCCCGATCGTTGCTGGCGCGGTGGAGGCGCGGTTCGGAGCGCCGGTTGTCTATGCCTTGCTGGCACTCCTCATTGCGCTGGCGATCGCGACATTGAAGCTAGGCACCGGTCGAAGCTGAAGGCGAGGAGCGCGCATTCTTCACGTGTTACGGGCAGGCATTTCCTTGCCCATCGTCATCGCAAGCACGATGCTGACAGCCAGCATGGCAATGAACGCCGGAAACAGGGGTGTGTAACCGCCCAGCAATTCGCGGGCATGCGCCGCTGCCATCGGCGCAATACCGTATCCAACAGCAAAGATGCCCATGAGCAGGCCGAAGATCGAGGCATAGGCGGCCAGGCTGAAATAACGGCTGGTCAGGTAGGCGAGGGAATTGATCGTGCCCCCCGCCCCGACTCCGAGCAAGGTCGCGACCAGAACGCCCTGCACGTAATCGCCCGCAAATGTTCCTGCCAGGATAGCCGAAACGAGCAGGGCGGCGATGGCTCCTGCAAAGACATGCGCGGCGGGCAGGCGGTCCTGCAGGAAGCCGATCACGAGCCGCCCCACTACCATCGCACCGCCCATGGTAGAAGCAACGGTCGCAGCGGCGACTGGCACGAGACCGCCTTCGCTCAGGATCGGGTAAAGGTGGATCGACATCGCGCCCTCCACTCCGGCCACCAACAGGCACAGGAGCGCGAGCTGCCAGAAGTGGCGACCACGCAGCGCCTGCCACAGCGACAAAGTCTGACCATTGCCCGTGACAGCCTGGGCAATCGGCTGAAGGCCGGGTTGCCTAGCCGGGCCCGTTCCGGCGCGAAACCAGACTAACACAACCGGCAGGAGCACAAGCCCGAACAGGCCCGCAACAACGAAGTAGACGCTGCGCCAGTCAAATTGCTGAAGCACCAGCAGGGCGACCGGGGGGAAGAGAGCGAACGCGAGGCCGCTCCCGCTCAGTGTGATGGCCAAGGCGAGACCGCGCGACTTGTCGAATCGCTCGGTGATCGCAGTGGTCCACAACAAGGGGCCGAGCAGCGTGTTGATGGTACCGAAGACGATCCACGAACCGATCCACCAGGCTGCGCTACCGGGATTCAGGGCGATACCCACCAATGCCGGTATAGCGGCGAGGATTCCTGCAATTGCGCACCGCCTCACGCCGAAGCGGGCAATCAGCTGGCCGATTATCGGGGCAAGCAGCAGCGTAAGCACCGCACAGATCATGACGCTGGACGTGACCAGGGTGCGCGACCAGCCGAACTGCTCGACCAGCGGCATCATGACGACGCCGGTCACACCCGAAACTCCCGGCACTATGACCATTGCGATAGTCGCGCTGGCTACCGTCCTCCAGCCGTCAGCCCACTCGCGAGCTCCCATTCGTTACCATCCTTTTCCTGACGGAAGCAGCCGGCACGACCGGCTGTGGTGCACCTCACTCCAGCAAGCCCTCCGCCTTCAGGTCCGCCACATAGCGCGCGATGAGATCAGGGCCGAGGTGCGGCACCTTCCCGTCAGGCGTCACCCCGGCCTCGGCCGTTGCCTCGACGAACTTCGGGCATGGCAGGGTCGGGCCATCGACGGCCGGTTGCGGGTGTGAAACCGCATCGAGCAACGGCAGCACCGAGGCCTGGCGCTGGTCGTCGGGGAGCGCTCGCAAGGCCGCTTCGAAGCGGCTGCGCCAAGCCTCGAACGGCGCGCGCGTCATGGAATAGCCCAACTGCTCAAGCCAGGTAACGAAGCTGTCCTGGGATATCCCGTCGTCGTGGGGATTGAGCACGTGGAAGGAATGGTATCCGCTGCGGCGGGTGCGACAGATTGCGGCCATATCAGCCGCGATGAAGTCGACCGGCAAGCCGTCGTAGTGGGCACGTGCCCCACCCTCATAGAAGCTGTCCGGCGCGAGCCGGGTCACCGCAAGGCTGAGGATCAGGCGGGTGAAGATGTCTGGCACGTTGAGGTGCCCGGAATACCCGGTGGGAGCCATTATCATGCCCGAGCGGAAGACATTGACCGGAATGCCGAAGCGATCATGGGCTACGCGCAGCAGGACTTCGGCCGCCCATTTGCTTGCCCCATAACCGTCGGCATAGCCGGAGGACGCGCGCCATTCCGGAATGGCTTCGCGGATATCCGCATCCTCGGCAGCGATGCGGCCATCGTGGAATGCAGCAGCAACGGTGGAAACATGCGCAATCCGCTTGGTGCGCGTTGTCAGCGCCAGCTCGATCAGCGTAGCGGTGCCCGCCACGTTCGGGCGGAAGAGCTGGGCGTAGGGGAGCATGTGATTGACCAGAGCGGCGGGGTGGACAATTTCGTCCACCTCTCCCGCAAGACGGGACCAGGCCTCATCTGAGATGCCGAGACGGGGCTTCGCCAGATCACCTGCCAGCACTTCCAGTCTGCCTTCAGCAAGACGCGCGATGTCGCGGGCGAGCGCGTTGTCCCCTCCCTCGAACGCATCCAGCAGTCGCGCCCGTGCGGAAGCATCGTCCGCTCCACGCGCGATGCAGATGAGCTTGCCGCCGCCCTTCTCGACGGCCTTCAGCATCTCGAGTGCAAGGAACCTGCCCAGGAAGCCATTGGCGCCCGTCAATAGCACGCATTTCGGCTCGCCCTCGCGGAGCGGGGCGATCGTCCGAGCTTGAACGAGGACTGCAGCCGGGATGAATTTCTCAAGGCGCAGGTCGGTTGCGCGGATCACCTCCGGGTTGGGGCCATGCACCTCGAGCGCCGTCACCCCGTCCCTTGCACCGGCCAGCTGCCGGGCAATATCCTCCTCGAGCTGCGCGAACGATCCAGCCGGATGCATGATCATTCCGACGTCGACCGGAAACCCATAAATATCTTCGAGCAGCAGCGCGTAAGATAGCCCCGCCAGCGAATCTCCGCCGAGTGCGGCAAACGAGGCTTCATCCGCAAGTTCGGCCACGTCCATGCCGAGCACCGAGGCCGCTGCACGACGAACAGTTTCCGCCAGTGGGCGATCGCGACCGGTCTTGCGCAGATCGTCGATCTCTGCTGCCTGTTCGGCAGCGTGCGCGGCATACATCGCTTCCAGTCGCTCGCCGTAGCGCACCTTGAAGGCCGGCCGCAGGTGCTTGGCGAGCTCGGATTGCAGACCATTCGCGACGGAAAAGGGTTCATACTCAACGATGATATCGCGGGGGATTTCATAAGCGTTCAGCCCGGCTTCCGTGCCGATCCGCCTGATCGCTCCAAGCAGTCGCTCCTTGACCTCAGCCTCGCCAAGGCTCCGCGGCAATGCTTCCGCGTTCGGTACGACGACGCCCAACAGGTAGGCGCGGGCACTGTTGCCATAAAGATAGACCTGGGAGATCGAGGGATCCCCGCGGGCATAAAGCGACTCCAGCGGCGCGATCGCCACGAACTCGCCCTGAGCAAGCTTCATGACGTTGTTTCGGCGATCCAGATAGGCAAGCCGATCCGGTTCAATTTCTGCTACGATATCGCCGGTTCGGTAAAATCCTTCGCCATCGAATGCAGCGGCAGTGAGATCAGGGCGCCCGAAATAGCCGGCAAACATGTTATCCGACCGGATGAGCAACTCGCCTCGCGGATGGGGCTTGTCGGTCGTGAAATAACCGAGTTCCGGAACGTCGACCAGCTTGTAGTCCATGATCGGCGGGCGCATGACCTTCTGGTCGATACTGATGGTGCCGGACTCCGTCGATCCATAGCCATCGATTATCGGCTGCCCAAGCATGCGCTCGATGAACCGCCGCAGTTCCGGATCGATGGGAGCGGAACCGACTACGACATCGGAGAGCCTCCCCCCCAAGGCGGCATGGCGGAATTGCGCCAGCGCCCGGTCCGTCTCCTCCTCGGACGGGAGCTCCGGATACTGCGCCGTGAAACGTTGGTGGATCAGCTCGCAAATCCGCGGAACAAGTGCCATTGTCGTCGGCCGCACCTTGGCAACGTCGTCCATCAGGGTCGACAGGTCGGAGCGTCCGGTGAAGCAGGTGATGCCGCCACTGGCGAAGGCCATCCACAGGTAGACCATGCCGTAGACATGGTTGAGCGGCTGGTAATTCAGGCAGATCGGCGAAAGGTCGCGCGCCTGAGTCCACGCTGCCTTGACCAGCCGTTGCGTGTGCATGGCGCCCTTGGGGGTGCCAGTGCTGCCCGAGGTATAGTAAATGATGACAAGAGGATCCTCGCCGATGTCGGGAATGTAGGGAACTGCAGGCGGCAGGGCTGCACCGCGGGCACGGACCTCGCTGAACCTGAGGATGGGAACGCCGGGGCGGGATCGCACCAGCCGGGCCTGTTGTGCGGCGACCTGGGCCATCTCGGCATCATCCAATCCATCGTGGTCGAACACAATCAGGCAGCGAGTCTGCGGACATGCCAGCGCGAGCGTCACGGCCGTTTCAAGATGCTCGAGTGCCGTCGCTATGCATGGCGCCTTTATTTCGTTGATCATGCCCTTGAGCAGCTCGGTCGCCGCCGTGGTCTGCAGCGGAACGATGGGCAGGCCACAGACGCCAAGGGTGAGGTTGAGCGTTGCAAAGTCGACGTTGGCAAAGGCCATGATCGCGACGGGGTCCCCGGGGATCAGGCCCAGGGCGGGGTCATGCGCGAATGCCGCTGCGGCATGGAGGACGCGGCGCTCGAGCTCTGCGTAGTCGATCACCTTGTACTCGTCGGCCAGCCGACCCGAATGAAGTGGCCGCCAGGCCAGAGCCGGACGCCCGCGATAGGCTTCGAAAGCGCCGAGGGTGATCTGCGCTATCGTTGATTCGGGCCGCCGAACAAATGCGACGTAATCCGCGTCCGACTGGAGGGTCGGATCAAGTGAATCAAGCAGATGGGGGACGTGCGGATCTTTCGCTACAGTTGCCATAGGGTTCTCTCCGGGGGGCCGGCCTCGCTGTTGCGTCGCGAGCTTAGTCGTATGGCGGCGAGTATGTTGGCCCATACCTCCTCCGACAACTCGATTATGGAAGTATCTCCAACATGATAGTCGCCTTACCGAACGTTCGGCATGAGCTTTGCGAATGGCGGCTAGCGCGTCTCCCGTCCGGGCCTACTGTCCCGCACCATGTGTCTGTAAAGTATAGGAAATTATCGATCTGACGAGGCAGGCTCGCGATCTCGGCGAGAGCTGTGGCCGTCGCTTGCCCGAGACGTTGACCCGGTAAGCCCTTTGCCATTCATCCACCGTGAACGAAGATGGGCCGAAGCCGGCATTGGGCCCATTCACCAAGTGATGCTGGCGGTGACGAGACAGCCTCCGATCGGCTCTGCCCAGCTGTCGAAATTAGCAGCGTGATTGGTTGTTCCGAACTCGGCCTGCCCTCTTGGGATCGGGCACTTGTGATTGACACCGCCGGGCCGCGTCACGAGTTTCGAGCCTGTTACTCGGTTCACAAGGAGCTGCCTCTCATGACACCGGCCCGGGCCTATGCCGCACTCTCGCCAGGCGAGACCGTTGAACCGTACACGATCGAGCGGCGGGACCTGCGCGCCGACGATGTGGCCATGGACATCCTCTATTGCGGCGTCTGCCACACGGACCTGCACATGATCCGCAACGACTGGCACAGCACGATCTATCCGCTGGTTCCGGGACATGAAATCGTCGGCCGCGTCCGCGCCGTGGGTGCAGAAGTCACCAAATACCGGCCCGGCGACCTCGTCGCGGTGGGGTGCATGACCGACAGTTGCCGCGCCTGCTCTCCCTGCGAGGATGGC
>DASTGC010000167.1:0-3399 GCA_035719485.1 Novosphingobium sp. | reverse complement strand
GCCGAATTGTACGTTTCCGACACGGCCCCGATAATCAGGCGGCCATATTGTCGATCAGGCGGGCCTTGCCGATCCGTGCTGCCACGAGCAGTCGCGCCGGCCCGGTCCCCCGCTCACGCAGGGGCGTGAGCGAATCGGCGTCGCACAGCATGGCGTAGTCAACCGAGGCGAAGCCGCCCGCGATCAGCTCCCCTTCCAGCACGGACAGCGTGGTGGCCACCGGCGCGCCTGCGCCGATTGCGGCGATCGCCGCCTGCATCGCCCGGGGCAGCACGGCCGCGGCGGTGCGCTCGCCCGGGGTCAGGTACGCGTTGCGCGAGCTCATCGCCAGGCCGTCTGCCTCGCGTACCGTCGGCACGCCGATGATCGCGTCCACCCGGGGCAGAACGAGGTCGAGGTCGCGCGCCATGCGCCGAATCACCGCCAGTTGCTGCCAGTCCTTTTCGCCGAACAGGGCAAGGTCCGGCCGCACCTGGTTGAACAGCTTGCATACCACGGTCGCCACGCCGTCAAAATGTCCCGGCCGGTTCGCTCCGCACAGCCCGTCGCTAACTCCGCTGACCGAGATGTTCGTTGCATATCCTGCCGGATACATCGCCTCCCCGTCCGGCGCCCACAGCAGGCTAACGCCCTCGGCCTCGATCAGGGCGCTGTCTGTCGCCAGCTGGCGCGGATAGGCGGCGAGGTCTTCGTTCGGCCCGAACTGGCGCGGGTTGACGAAGATCGAGACGACCACATGCGCCGCCCGCCGCCTGGCCTCGCGCACCAGCGTCAAGTGCCCCTCGTGCAGCGCGCCCATGGTCGGCACCAGGGCTACGGGACCGTCCGCCCGCAGGTCGTCCATCGCACGTCTTAGTGGATCAATCCGATTGACGGTTTGCACGGCGCCTCATCCTTGCGTTAAAACCCTGACCAACGAGCCCCTAGCGGTCTCGACCGTCGCCAGCAAATTCCAGCGAGCATCGCAAAGGCCCCCCGTGACCGCACCTGCACCTCACCGTATCGTCTTCGCCAATGAAAAGGGCGGAACGGGCAAGTCGACCACTGCGGTCCACATCGCGATCGCGCTGGCCTACCAGGGCGCCCGGGTCGCCGCGATCGATCTCGATCCCCGCCAGCGCACGCTCCACCGCTACATGGAGAACCGCGCCGAAACGGTCCGCCGCCGCGAGGTCGACCTGCCGGTGGCCCGCTTCGCCGTGTTCAACGGCACCAGTGCCGAGGAGCTCGAGGCCCTCGCCGCCGAGATGAGCGAGGGGGCGGACTATCTGCTGTTCGATACCCCCGGGAAGGACGATGCCTTCGCCCGCCAGGCCGCCGTCAGCGCCGATACGCTGGTCACCCCGCTGAACGACAGTTTCGTCGATTTCGACCTCATCGGCCAGGTCGATCCGGAGACGTTCAAGGTCCGCCGCCTGTCGTTCTATGCCGAGCTGATCTGGGAAGCCCGCAAGAAGCGGGCCATGGCCACGATCCGCGATGCGAAGCGCGAGATGGACTGGGTCGTGGTGCGCAACCGCACCCAGCACGTCGAGGCCCGCAACATGCGCCGGCTCGACCAGGCCTTGGCCGAACTGTCCCGGCGGGTCGGCTTCCGCGTCGCCCAGGGCCTGTCCGAGCGCGTGATCTACCGCGAACTGTTCCCTTCCGGACTCACCCTGCTCGACAAGGGCCACCTCGGCGAACTCGGCACCAGCCATCTCGTCGCCCGGCAGGAGCTGCGCCAACTGGTCGCGGGCCTGAACCTGCCCCCGGTCTCCGCCGCCGCACCCCGGCTGCCGCTGGCCGCGCAGGCCTGAGCAGGGCGCGATGATCCGCCTGCTGTTCTATCTCGGCGTCGCCAGCCTCGTGTGCCGCATGGTGACCGGCCGCTGGCCGTGGCAGCTGATGGGCTGGGAACTCCCCGCGGGACCTGCCCGTTCAAGCGCGAGGGCGCGCGCCCGGGCCTTGCTCGGCGTGGGCCGGCATGCCAATCGAAACGACATAATTTCCGCGCATAAGCGCCTTGTCGCCATGGTTCACCCGGACCGTGGTGGGACGTCGGACCAGGTCCACGAGGCGAATGCCGCGCGCGACCTGTTGCTGGCTGAACTTGCACCGGACTAAGGCCTGCCGCTAATGGGTCCGGTCGCTCAATACGGAGTACCTGCGTGACCCATCAGTTCCACCCCACGGTCCTGCGTGAATACGATATCCGCGGCGTGATCGGCGAAACCCTCGGGCCGGACGATGCCCGCGCGATCGGCCGCGGCTTCGCCACCCTGCTGCGCCGCGCCGGCGGCTCGAAGGTGGCCGTGGGCTATGATGGCCGGGTCTCCTCGCCGATGCTGGAACATGCCCTGATCGAAGGACTTACCTGCTCGGGCGTGGACGTGGTCAGCGTCGGCATGGGGCCGACTCCGATGCTCTACTATGCCGAAGCTTCAATGGAAGATGTGCATGGCGGCATTCAGATAACTGGCAGCCACAATCCCGCCAATTACAATGGCTTCAAAATGGTATTTCAGGGCCGGCCGTTTTTTGGGGCTGACATCCAGCAATTGGGGGCCATGGCCGCCGCCGGGGACTGGGTCGACGGCAAGGGCCAGTCCGAGAGCCGCGAGATCCTCGCCGAATATGTCGACAGGCTCGTCCATGGGCTGGCCGGGATCGCGCCCGAGCAGCTCAGCGGCCTGCGCATCGGCTGGGACACCGGCAATGGCGCCGCCGGACCCGCGGTCGAACTGCTCACGCAAAAGCTTCCCGGCGAACATCATCTGCTCTTCACCCAAGTCGACGGGACCTTCCCGAACCACCATCCGGACCCGACCGAGGAAAAGAACCTTGCAGACCTGAAGGCGCTGGTCGCGGCAAAGAGCCTCCAATTTGGCTTGGCTTTTGACGGCGATGGGGACCGGATTGGCGCTATCGACGGCGAGGGCCGGGTCATCTGGGGTGACCAGCTGCTCATGATCTACGCCGAGGACCTCCTGCGTCAGGTGCCCGGATCCACGATTATCGCGGACGTGAAAGCCTCGAAGGCCCTATTCGATTCCGTGTCAGCACATGGTGGAAAGCCGCTTATGTGGAAAACCGGACACAGTCTTATCAAGTCCAAAATGAAAGAAACTCACTCACCACTGGCCGGCGAGATGAGCGGCCATGTATTCTTCGCACACGAATACTATGGTTATGATGATGCGCTCTATGCCGCTATCCGCCTGATCGCCGCCTCGGCCCGCCTCGGCAAGTCGGTGACCGAACTGCGCAGCGCCATGCCGGCGATGATCAACACCCCGGAAATGCGGTTTCAGGTGGATGAGAGCCGCAAGTTCGCCGTGGTCGACGAGGTCAAGGCCCGCCTCGCCGAGGCCGGCGCCAATGTGAACGACACCGACGGCGTTCGCGTGGACACGCCCG
>DASTGC010000166.1:0-8713 GCA_035719485.1 Novosphingobium sp. | reverse complement strand
CCGTGGCTGCGGATCGACGGTTCTTCTGCCATCGTCGGTGACGGTAATGGCGGTGTGGTGATCGATCCCAACGCCCCGCGCACCGTCCGCTCGGGTTTCGGCGACGTGAACCTCGGCGTGGCCTATGCAATTCCAGAGGACCGGCTGGGCTTCGGGCTGGAACTCAACGGCCGGGTCAAGCTGCCAACCGCCAAGGCCTCGCGCGGGCTCGGCACGGGCAAGGCCGACTTTGCCGTCGGCGCGGAACTGTCGAAGTCGTTCGGCGCGGTCACGCCCTTCGTCAGTGGCGGCTACCGGATCGTCGGCAAGCCGGTCGGGATCGCCCTCCACGACGCCTGGTACGGCTCAGCCGGGGCCAGTCTCGCCATGGGCAAGTCGGTACTGATCGCCTCCTACGATTACCGCGAGGCCACCAGCAACTTCTCGCGCGACAGCCAGGAACTTTTCGGGGCCTTCTCCACCCCGCTCACCAGCCGCCTCAACTTCACGCTCTATGGCTCGGCCGGACTGACCAAGGGCGCGCCGGACGTGGGCGTGGGCTCGATGATTGGCGTGAAGTTCTGACTCTATCCTCCGGGCGGAGCATGTTCCGCCCGGAATTCCTCAAAGCCGGGGGCTTGTGGAAAGCACAGCGGAAAACCCCGGCAGAGCCTGTGGCCTGCCGGGGCATTCCCCCGCCCTTGTTCGGTAATCAGTCTTCCAGCTGGCGCAGCAGGGTGCGCACGTCGCCGTCCATGTCGGCATCGCGAGCCCGCAGGTCCTCGATCAGGCGTACGGCGTGGATCACGGTCGAATGGTCGCGCCCGCCGAATTTGCGCCCGATCTCCGGATAGGATCGCGGCGTCAGCACCTTGGCGAGATACATCGCGACCTGCCGCGGGCGGACCACGGCGCGGGCGCGGCGCTTGCTGGCCATTTCCGTGCGGTCGACCCGGTAGAACTGGCAGACGGTCCGCTGGATCTCGTCGATGGTGATCCTCCGGCGGTTGGCCGAGAGGATGTCGGTCAGCTGTTCCTCAGCCAGCTGCAGGCTCACTTTCTGCCCGGTCAACTGGGCATAGGCGATCAGCTTGTTGAGGCCGCCGACCAGTTCGCGCACGTTGCGGTTGATCGTGCGGGCGAGGAATTCGACCACGTCGGCCGGCACGTCGGTCGGCGCGAAGCGGGCCAGGCGGTGTTCGAGGATCGAGCGGCGCAGCTCGATATCGGCGGGCTGGATATCGGCGACGAGACCCATTGACAGGCGCGATAGCAGGCGCTGCTCAACCCCATCCAGCGCCTGGGGCGCCCGGTCGGCGGCGAAGACGAGGCGCTTGCCTTCGGCCAGCAGCGCATCGACCGTGTAGAGCAGTTCCTCCTGGGCGCTGGCCTTGCCGATGATGAACTGGATGTCGTCGACCATGAGCAGGTCGAACCCGCGCAGGCGGGCCTTGAATTCGAGCATCTGGTTCTGCCGAAGGGCCTGGACGAATTCGACCATGAACCGCTCGGCCGAACAGTAGAAGATGCGGCTGCGCGGATGGGCGGCGAGGAACGCGTGGCCGACCGCGTGGAGCAGGTGGGTCTTGCCCTGGCCAGTCGCCCCCTTGAGGTAGAGCGGCGAGAACTGCGGCTTTTCGGCAGCGGCCATGCGCTGGGCGGCGTTGCAGGCTAGCACGTTGCCGGCGCCGGTGACGAAGGAGGCGAAGGTCAGCGAGGGATCGATGCCGATCGAGGGCTGACCGAGGGTGACGAACTCGCTGCCGGCAAGGTCGGCCGAGGGCAGGGTCAGCGGGCCGGGTTCGGGGACCGGCATGGACGGCGCGCCGTCATTGGCCGGGCGGCGGCCGCCGGTGGCGCCGAGCCGCAGGTCGGGCATCTGCCGGCGCGCGGGGTGGACCGAGATGCGCACATGACGGACTTCCGAGCGCGCGATCTTCCAGGCCAGGCTCAGCCGGTCGGCAAAACGGTCCGCCACCCAGTTGGCGGAAAATTCGGTGGGCAGGAACAGGTCGAGCGTGCCGGTCTCCTTGCAGAAGGTCCCGAGTTGAATCGGCTTGATCCACTGGCTGTGCAGCTGCTGGCCCAGGTCCTTGCGCAGGCCCTGGCTGATGTCCGCCCAGTCGGCGGCAAGGTTGAGGGCTTCCTGATCTTCCATCATCCGCGCTTCGTTGATCTTGCCCTTATGCGTCATGCCTTACCCCTGCGCCCGATAACCCGTCAGAACGGGCAAAGGCAGCAGCGCGAATGCGCCACGCCTCGCCCGAGGCTCAAGTTGTCCTGTCAGATGTTCCATCCGTTCAGAACCCCCCGTCACACACCCGCGCGCCCCCGCATGCGGCAGACATAGATTGGCCTTCGCCGGGGCTACGGTCGTGCCCGGCTACGTACCTGTTGCATGTCTTGTGATACCCCTTGCGCTGCCGCTCGGGGCAGGTCGATTTATGAGCCGGAATTCTCTGCGCGCAAGCGCCCGACTGCAAAAAAAATGAAATAATGCGCCTTGACACTATCCGTCCCGGGAGAATCCTGCGGGTTGCAGGAGAAGTGGCTGATTTCCGGGTGTTTTGTGTAGCGAATCTGCCGAATCGCAGAATTTCCGCGCTTTTCTAATCGGGTGCGCCAAGGGTGCACTGCGGCATAAGGGACGCCAAACAAAAAGGCCGGAGGCTGCCCCCCGGCCCTGTTCTGCTTTCGTGCCAGCGGCGGGACCTTCAGGGCCCCTAGCCGGCGAATCGATTCGCCCGCTCAGGCGAGCTTGGCGACTGCCTTCGACAGGCGCGACAGCTTGCGCGAAGCGGTGTTCTTGTGGAGCACGCCACGGGCGACGCCGCGCGCCAGTTCGGGCTGGGCGGCCTTGAGCGCTTCGGCGGCCGCCGTCTTGTCACCACCCGCGAGAGCGGCCTCGACCTTCTTCACGAACGTGCGGATGCGACCGATCCGGGCGCCATTGATCTCGGCGCGCTTTTCGTTGCGGCGGATGCGTTTGCGGGCTTGCGGCGTATTGGCCATGTCTGTCCTTCGTTTGGGCGGCTTCGGCCCTGAATGCGATTTCGAATGCGATATCGTGCAAAATCACGGGATTCGGCCAGAGCCGCCCCGCGGGAAGCGCGGCCCTTAACCGCAGGGTGGCGAATCGTCAATGTCGATTAGTGTGCCTGCGACATCCGTCGCAAAGGAAATCCGGATGGGCTGTCCCCACCCCACCCCACAGAGAATCCCCTACTTCTGGCAATGTCCGCAGAACCAGGTGCTGCGCCCGCCCTGGACCATCCGCCGGATCGGCCGCCCGCAGGACCGGCAGGCTTCGCCCTCGCGGTCGTAGACGTCGAAGGTCTTGGAGAAGTAGCCGAGCTGGCCGTCCGGCTGGGCATAGTCGCGCAGGGTGCTGCCGCCTGCGGCGATGGCCTCCGTCAGCACGGCCTTGATCGCCGGCACTAGCCGGGCGAGCGCGGCGCGACTAGTTCGCCCCGCGGCCTTTTCCGGATGGATGCGGGCCCGGTAGAGCGCCTCGCAGACGTAGATATTGCCCAGCCCCGCCACAATCCGCTGGTCGAGCAGGAGCAGCTTGATCGCGGCGATCCGGTCCTTGAACGCGGCGGCGAGGTAGCCGGGCGCCAGCGCGGCGGATAGCGGCTCCGGCCCCAGCGCGGCAAAGGGCGGCCATTGTTCGAGCGTTTCCGTCGCTACCAGGTCGACCGAGCCGAACCGCCGCGGATCGCAAAGGGCGAGGCGATGGCCCGAGCCGGTTTCGAGCACCAGGTGATCGTGCCTGTCGAGCTGCTCCGGATCGATGCGCCAGCGGCCGGACATGCCGAGATGAAAGATCATCGTTTGCCCCCGGTCGACATGGACGAGGCCATACTTGGCGCGGCGGCCCAGGCCGGTCACCCGGGCGCCGGTGAGGACCTGGACGAGGTCGGGCGGAAAGGGGCGGCGCAGGTCGCCCCGGCGGGTGACCACACGGGCCAGCAACTCGCCCTCGAGATAGCGGGCCAGCCCGCGCACGGTGGTTTCGACTTCGGGCAATTCGGGCATGGCGGCGGCATAGCCGCGCCTTGACGTTCTGTCACCGCACCCGTCCAAAGGCCCACCCTCGGCGGGCGCGGCAAGACAAGCGCTGGCGCGCCGGCCCCGGCCCCGCTAGAGGACGCGCCATGAGCGATCAGGTTTCCTTCGGCTACGAAGAAGTCTCCCCCGAGGAGAAGACGCGACGGGTCGGCGCGGTGTTCTCCAGCGTGGCCAAGAAGTACGATGTCATGAACGACGCCATGAGCGCGGGGCTGCACCGCCTGTGGAAGGACCGGTTCGTGCGCCGGGTCAAGCCGCGCGCGGGCGAGGCGATCCTCGACATGGCCGGCGGCACGGGCGACATCGCCTTCCGCATGGCGCGCCACGGCGCGCTGGTCACCGTGTCCGACATCAACGAGGACATGCTGGCCGTCGGCATGGAGCGGGCGGCGAAGAAGGGGATCGAGGGTCTGACCTGGAGCCCGCAGAACGCCGAAACGCTCACCTTCGCCGACCGCGCTTTCGACGCCTACACGATCGCTTTCGGCATCCGCAACGTGACCCGGATCGACCTCGCGCTGGCAGAGGCGCACCGCGTGCTCAAGTTCGGTGGGCGGTTCTTCTGCCTCGAATTCTCGACCACCGAATGGCCCGGCTTCAAGGAGGCCTACGACGCCTATTCGCACCACCTCGTGCCCAGGCTTGGCCAGATGATCGCGGGTGATGCCGACTCCTACCGGTACCTCATCGAATCCATCCGGCGGTTCCCGCCGATGCCCCGGTTCGCGCAGATGATCCGCGATGCCGGGTTCACGCGGACGAGGGTCGAGCCGATCCTGGGCGGGCTCGTGGCAATCCATTCGGGCTGGAAAGCCTGAGGGTGACCACCGCCACTACCCATATCCTGCGCCTGCTGCGGTGGGGGCGCACGCTGGCTCGCCACGGGGCGCTCAGGATCATCGAAGGGGGCCTGAATACGCCCGCCCCGGTGCGCCGTCTTTGCCGGCTGGCGCGATTGGGGACGGTGCAGCCGCGCGTTCCCGACTATGCCGGAGCCTTCCAGGCGATCGGCCCGGCCGCGATCAAGCTAGGGCAGACGCTGGCCACCCGGCCCGACCTCGTGGGCGAGGAAGCCGCGCACAACCTCCTGACCCTGCAGGACAGCTTGCCCCCGGTGAACTTCTCCGCGGTGCGCGAGGAGATCGAGGCAAGTTTCCAGCAGCCGGTCGAGTCCCTGTTTACGAGTATCGATCCGGAGCCGGTGGGCGCGGCTTCGATCGCCCAGGTCCACCGTGCGGTGACGACGGACGGGCGCACGGTTGCGGTCAAGGTCCTGCGCCCGGGCATCCGGGAAAAGTTCGCCCGCGACATCGACACTTACGAATGGGCCGCGGCCCATCTCGAGGCGCTCGGCGGGGAGGCGGCGCGGCTGCGTCCGCGGCTGGTGATAGAGAACCTCAAGCGGTGGACCGCGCGCGAGCTCGACCTGCGCCGCGAAGCCGCCTCGGCTTCCGAACTGGCCGAGGCGATGAAGAGCTTCGCCGGCTACCATGTACCGGAGATCGACTGGGACCGGACCAATGGCCGGGTCCTGACGATCGAATGGGTCGAGGGCGCCAAGATGAGCGACCTGGCTGCCTTGCGCGCCGCCGGCCACGACCTGCCGGAGCTCGCCGGACGACTGGTCCTTGCCTTCCTGACGCAAGCGATCAGCGTCGGCTTCTTCCATGCCGACATGCACCAGGGCAATCTGTTCGTCAGGCCAGACGGAACCATCGTCGCGATCGACTTCGGGATCATGGGCCGGATCGACCGCCGCGCCCGCCAGTGGCTCGCCGAGATCCTCTATGGCCTGACCACGGGCAATTACCGCCGCGTCGCCGAGATCCACTTCGAGGCGCAATACGTGCCGAGCTACCATTCGGTTGACGAGTTCGCGACGGCCCTGCGCGCCGTGGGCGAGCCGATGCGCGGCAAGCCGGTGAGCGAGCTGTCGGTCGGCCAGATGCTCGACGGGCTCTTCGCCATCACCCGCGATTTCGACATGGCCGTCCAGCCGCACCTGCTGCTGCTGCAGAAAACCATGGTCATGGTCGAAGGTCTCGCCCAGGCGCTCGATCCGGCGATCAACATGTGGGACGTTTCCGCGCCCTTCGTGCGTGCCTGGATCCGCGACGAGCTCGGCCCCGAAGCTGCCATTGCCGAAAAGCTGCGCGGGGACCTGCAGACCCTGCTTCGTCTGCCCGACCTTGTCCGCCGGGTGGAGGAGCGCTTCCCCCCTCGCGGCGGAGCACCGGAAGCCCCGCCACTCAAGGAGATCGACCTCATCTGGGCCAATTGGCAGGGGGGACGTCAACCCGTTGGTAACCATGTTCGGCCTAACTGGCCGCGATACCTCCTTGCGGGGGTTGCGGGGGGTTTTGTCACGTGGACACTCATAACGCAGGGCTGGCTGGGCTAGGGGCCGATCGCGGCTTCGATCGCTATGCCCAGATGCCGCAGGGCCTGGCCCGCGTGGTGCTTGGCCTCCTCGCCGTGTTCCTGCTGCTCGCGGCCATTGCGCCGGGCTATTCGCCGCCGCCGCCACCGCCGCCCAAGGTCAGCCAGTCGGACGCGTCCGGCCACAAGGTGGTCAAGGAAGACGACAACGACCTCAGGCTCTATCGCCTGATCGACCAGCGCATCGCCCGCGGTGACGATTACTATGTCGCCGCGACCGAAGAGCAGAGAAACAACAACTACCCGGTCGCCCCCGGCCTAACCGTGCGGTTGCCGACGCTGGCCATGGTCACCGTCGCCGTCGGGCCCGCCGGTCTGGTCGGGCTGCAGGTCCTGCTGTTCGTGGCGATGATGCTGGCCAATGCCCGGCGACTTGGCCTGGAGCCAGGTGGCGAGAGCCGCCGTCCGATGGCCCTGGCGCTGCTCATGGCAGGCATCGCGAGCGGGCTTTCAGCACGCTACAACATGCTCCACGAAATCTGGGCGGCGCAGCTCATCGCCCTTTCGTTCGGCCTGCACCGCCCGCAGCACGGGCGCTGGGGCGCGGCCTGGCTGGCGGCGGCTGCCGCGCTGGCGGTGCGCGAGCTGTCGCTGCCGTTCGTCCTGCTGATGGCCGCCTGGGCGCTGTGGCACCGTCGCTGGCGCGAAGGGGCCGCATGGGTCGCACTGATCGTCCTGTTCGGCATTGCGCTGGCCAGCCACCTCCATTTCGCCGAGGCGCAGATCCGGCCGGGCGATCCGGTCAGCCCTTCATGGGTGATCCTGAAGGGGATTTCGGGGCTGATGTACAAGGTCAACAATTCGACCTTCCTCTCGCTCGTCCCCGTGCCGCTGTCCGGAATGTTCGTGGTCCTGGCCCTGTTCGGCTGGACCGGCTGGCGCAGCCCGATGGGAAGCTTCGGCGCACTGCTGACCCTGGGCTATGCGTTCGCCTTCTCGATCGCCGGGCGCGACAACAACTTCTACTGGGGGATCCTGATCACCCCGCTGCTATTCATGGGCGCGGCCTTCCTGCCCTTCGCGCTGCCCTCGCTGTGGCGCGCGGCGGGGCTGGACCGCGGGCGGGAGCCCGCGCTTGCCTGATTATGCCAGCCGATACGCGGGCTGGCCGCGTCGCGCCGCGCGCGCCGCGTTGGTCCTGTGGCTGGCGCTGATCGCCGCTGCCACACTGACTCCGATCCGTGCCGGCGAGGACGAGGCGCCGGCCTACCGCACCGAAGCTCCCGCGGCTGCCCGGCAGGTTCGCACCCGCGACGAGGACCTCCAGCTCTACGACGATGTCATCGCCCGCCTGCGCCACGGCGAGGGGTACTATGCCGTCATTGCCGGAGAGCACCGCAGGCACCGCTTCCCGCTCAACCCCGGCTTTGCAGTGCGCCTGCCGACCCTTGCCGTGATCGAAGCCGCCCTGCCGGAAGGCGTCATGGCCCCGCTATCGGTCGTGCTAACGCTGGCCGTCATGCTCGCCTGGTGGCGCAAGCTGGGCGGCGATCCCGCCGCGGCGCAGGTTCGCACGCTTGCCATGGCGGCGCTGCTCAGCGGCGTGACCGTGGGCATGACGCGCTACTTCTTCGTGCTTCATGAGCTCTGGGCCGGCCAGCTCCTGGCGCTCGCCTTCGGGCTGCATCGGCCGGAACAGGGCAAGTGGGCTGGCGCCTGGTTTGCTGCCGCGCTGGCACTGGCCATCCGCGAACACGCACTGCCCTTTGTCCTGCTGATGGCGGCCATGGCGGCGTGGCAGCGGCGCTGGCGTGAAGGCGCGGCGTGGGGCGGCCTCGCGCTGCTGTTCGCCGCCGCCATGGCCTGGCATCTCCACCTTGTCGCCGCGATGGTCCTGCCGACGGACCAGCATTCGGCCTCGTGGATTACCTTGCGCGGTCTATCTGGCTGGCTTTCGATGCTGGTCCTCTCCAGCAACCTCCGGCTCCTGCCGCACCCCCTCGGCGGTGCGCTGGTTATGGCCAGCCTCGTGGGCTGGTCCGGTTGGAAGAGCGCGGCCGGGGCGTTCGGTTTCCTGCTCCAGGCAGGCTATGGTCTGGCTTTCATGATCGCCGGACGGGGCGACAATTTCTACTGGGGCATGGTCGTTGCCCCCACCCTGCTGGTGGGCCTCGTCTTCCTCCCTGTGACCCTGAGCAACCTGTGGCGCGCCGCCACCTCTCGGAAAATGCCGATTGCCCTTGGCGGCCGAGGTGTGCAGAGAACGTGACCCTATGGCTGGCCC
>DASTGC010000165.1:0-4542 GCA_035719485.1 Novosphingobium sp. | reverse complement strand
ACTCAATGCCAACGTGGTCAAGGCCTATTACGTCGTCAGCCTCGGCAAGGCCGAGGCCAAGCGCTCGACCAGCTTCTCGACCAGCCAGCACTCGGGCCTGTTCACTTATGGCGGCGAGCTCTACTCCGGCAACTACACCACGCTGGACCGGCAGGTGAGCGGCGCCGGCAAGGCCTTCGCCCAGGTCGGCCTCGTCGCCGACCAGTCGCACATCGCCTTCCGCACGCCCACCGGCAACGCCAAGTGGCAGAAGGTCGCGATGACCAAGATCGTGCCGCCCAAGGACGGCGATGTCGTCGTCCGCCTGGCCGAGCCGATCGAGGGCGGAACCGATTACTTCTCCTTGCGCGAAGGCGAGATCCCCCGCGCCGGCGGCCTGGTGTTCTCGGCACAGAAGCGCGCCGACATCAATCTCGGCTTCATCGCCCGCGTGTCCGACGAGGCCGGCTATGGCAAGGAGGTCACCGGCATGATCGACGCAGCCAACAAAGCGATGCTTGCTCTGGTGAAGCCCTGAACCTGATGCGTCCTCACCTCGCCGCGTCGGTGTTCCGGCGCGGCAGGCGGCGGAACAGACTGACGGCCGTCGTCGTTCTCCCTGCGGGAGCGGGTCCTCCCACTCCCGTGCATCACAGCATCCAGGAGGAAGACATGGCCAATCGCCAACTCACGCCCTACCGCCGCGGATCGATCGCCCCGGGCGGCTTCGGCGGCGCACCCAGCGGCTTCGGCGGCGGCGGCTCGCTGTTCGACCTGCACCGCCAGATGAACCGTCTGTTCGACGACCTGTTCGACACCGCACCGATGCCGGGCCAATCCGGCTCCCAGTCACAGACCAGCCTCTCAGCGCCCGCGCTGGAAGTCCACCAGAGCGATGACAAGCTGGAGATCACCGCCGAACTCCCCGGCGTCCGCCAGGAAGACATCGACCTCCACGTCGAGGACGGCGTCCTCACCCTCAGCGGCGAGAAGCGGTCCGAGCGCACCGACCAGGAGCGCGGTTATTCGGAGCGCTCATATGGCCGCTTCGAACGTTCCATCTCGCTTCCCTCAAATGTCGACGAGGAAGCCTGCAAGGCTGAATTCAGGGACGGCGTGCTGAAGATCACCCTGCCCCGCGCCGCGGAAAAGCAGCGCGGCCGCAAGATCCCGCTAGGCGACAGCGGCCAGCAGATGCAAGTCGGCCAGCAGGCCCACAACGACACTCATGAAGCACCGCGCCAACAGGCAGCCGAGCAGCCCCGGGGCGGTTCCGGCCAGCAGGGTGCGGGATCCGCAGGTGGCCAACAAGGCTCGGGAAAGGACCGCCAGCCGCGGTGAAGCCGAATGCCCGGGCGGTGCAACGCAATCGCGGCGTTGCACCGCCTCAGGGCTGTCTTGGCGGATTGCCTGGGGTCAGGCCGGCTGGGGGACGGCCTTTGCCCCCATCCACTCATCATCGATCTGACGCTCCAGCGCGTTGAAGCCCGTGGGGATCGGCAGGCGATCAGGGTCATACCAGGGCGACAGGGCCTTGGGCAGGTAGCCGAGCACGGATTTTCGCGTGAGTTTCGCGACCGCCTTCTCGCGCCGCTTGGATTCGGCCACTTCTTCCGGGGTCATCTTCGCGCGCTCAACCTCCAGCATATACTTGGTTACCATGCCGGACAGCTTGGCGAACCAGTACATCTGATAGAAGAACATCCCGACCCGCATGAAATAGCCGCCGTGGATGCGCTTGAATGTCCGGTAGACAACTGACCTGTGCTCGAACTCTTCCATGGCGTGCCACCGGAACAACATCGTGACGTTGGGATCGGCGCCCTCGAGCAGCTTGCCGAACTGCGCATTGATCATCATGTGGGCACCGAGAGGCCCCAGAGTTTCAAACCCTTCGCAATAGGCGACGCAGAAGGCCAATGAACGCTTTTCCAGCATCCTGGTGTAGTGCGCCTCGACCTTGGCTTCCAGCTCCGGAATCCGGTCAAACCCGACGGAGACCGCACGGTTGAAGCCCTCGTGAGTGGCGTAATGGACGGATTCCTGCTTGATGAAGGTCGAAATGTCGGCGCGGAGCTGCACCGAGGCCGGATCGTCTCCCTTGATCTGGCTGCGGGCTTTCGCCATCACCCGATTAAGGAACCGCTCAAGCGGCGGAATCGTGATGGACAAGCCGTTCTTGCCCATGGCGAATTCCATGGATTTCGCCCAGCGCGGCTTCGTCTTCGAGAAATCGAACACAGGTTGCCTGACGCGCATCTTCTTGTCTCCTCACGTCCCAAATGCGAGCGCATTACCACTCGGTCGATATCGCCTGATCGACTATGCATCAATAATCCAAATTTATCCAGCGATGGACCATCGTCTGCATTGACCGAAAACAAAACTCCCGCGGGCGCCAGCGGACGATCTGCCCGGCCGCAAGCGTCCACCCGAGCGACAAGGTTGACTCAGGCCGCCACCTGCAACATCGTCACTCCAGCCAGACAAAGCCACCGAATGGATGGGGATGCTGGTCCCGGAGAGGATGTGGCGCGCAGGATCGCGCATGCTGTCAAACCATACCAGTCCACCGCGGGTCGATTGCCCGTGAGCGTTGATCGCCGCTGAAAGGAATAGTGCCCATGGAACTCCCCATCGTCCCGCCCGGAACCCTGCAGGACAAGGTGATCCTGATCACCGGCGCCAGCCAGGGAATCGGCCTTGTTGCCGCTCACGGCTTTGCCATGGCCGGCGCCAAGGTGGCCCTTGGCGCGCGCCGCGGCGAAGTGGTCGAGCAGATTGCCAAGGACATCGCGGCCAAGGGAGGGGAGGCGATCGGCTTCACCCTGGACGTGACCAGCGAGGACAGCGTTATCGCCGCGGTCGAAGCGACGGTGAAGCGCTTCGGACGGATTGACGGCCTGTTCAACAATGCCGGGAAGGACCCGATCACCTTCGGGCCGATCACCGAGACTCCGCTCGACGAATGGCGCGCGATCAATGCGGTGAAGATCGACGGCACATTTCTTTGCACCAAGCACGTAGGACGCCAGATGATCAAGCAGGGACACGGCGGAGCGATCGTCAATACCGGCTCTTCCTGCGCGGAATACACGCCTGAGATGGTGCCGCAGGCCAGCACCTCGCAATCCGCGATTCCCGGGCTTACCCGCAGTTCGGCCGTGGCGCTCGGACCGCACAACGTTCGCGTGAACATGCTGATGATCGGCCTGATCGTTACCGAGGAGCGCGCCAACGGACTGTACAAGAACGTCGGCTCCTACCTGGAATCCTGCTGCCCGCTTCGTCGGGGCGGGCGCTCGGAGGACGTCGCCCAGGTCGCCGCCTGGCTGCTTTCGGACTATGCCAACTATGTGACTGGCGGGGTCATCCCGGTCGAGGGCGGGAGCACCGTCGGCACCAATCCGCCCGGCCATGGTGAATCGTTCCTGGGCTAGGTCCGGAACGAAAAAGGCCGGAGCGTCGCCGCCCCGGCCTTTCGAATTCTTTCAACCGGCGCGGATCAGTACACCCGCTTCTTCGGCTTGATGTATTCGACATCGTCCGTCAGCGTAAACTCGTGCACCGGGCGGTAATCCAGCTTCACGCTGCCGCCCTTGCCGCCCCATCCTTCGAACCAGGCCGCGGTGTGCTTCATCCAGTTCTTGTCGTCGCGCTCGGGGAAATCCTCGTGCGCGTGGGCGCCGCGGCTTTCCTTGCGGTTGTGAGCGCCGTGGAGGGTGACCGAGGCCTGGCTGATCAGGTTGTCCAGCTCCAGCGTCTCGATCAGGTCCGAGTTCCAGATGAGCGAACGGTCGGTGACCTTGATGTCGTTCATCCGCTGGTAGGTGGCGGCCAGCTTGTCCTTGCCCTCGGCCATCAGCTCGTCGGTGCGGAACACGGCAGCGTGCAGGCTCATCGTGCGCTGCATCTCGGCGCGGATCTCGGCGGTCGAGCTTTCACCCTTGGCGTTGCGGAAGTGATCGAGGCGGGTCAGCGCGAGGTCGGCCGAATCCTTGGGCAGCTCGTCGTGCGCCGTGCCCGGCTTGATCAGTTCCTTGAGGCGATGACCGGTGGCGCGGCCGAAGACCACAAGGTCGATCAGCGAGTTCGAGCCGAGGCGGTTGGCGCCGTGGACCGAGACGCAGGCCGCCTCGCCCACCGCGAACAGGCCAGGGACGACCGTTTCCGGGTTGCCGTCGGCGCCGATGGTGACGACTTCGCCGTGGTAGTTCGTGGGGATGCCGCCCATGTTGTAGTGCACGGTCGGCACGACCGGCAGCGGCTGGCGGGTAAGGTCCACGCCGGCGAAGATCTTGCCGCTCTCGGTAATGCCGGGCAGGCGCTCGGCGAGCACGTTGGGATCGATGTGGTCTAGGTGCAGATAGATGTGGTCCTTGTGCGGGCCCACACCCCGGCCCTCGCGGATTTCCAGCGCCATCGAGCGCGAGACGACGTCGCGGCTGGCAAGGTCCTTTGCGCTGGGCGCATAGCGCTCCATGAAGCGCTCGCCCTCGGAGTTGGTGAGATAGCCGCCCTCGCCGCGCGCGCCCTCGGTGATGAGCACGCCTGCGCCGTAGA
>DASTGC010000164.1:0-2415 GCA_035719485.1 Novosphingobium sp. | reverse complement strand
TGGCGATCGAGGTGCCTTCGCGCAGGACGCGCCCCTTGCCGAGCGCGAGCGGAACGCCTTCCGGCGGCCGCTGCAAACCCCAGCCTTCGCCTCGCGGGTAGCGCAGTGCGCTTGGCCTGTCGTCGATTCCGACCGTGGTTGCGACCATGTGCATGAGCTCGACTTCGTCGGCCGCGGCCATCAGTACGAAGTTGGGCAGTGCGCCGAGATAGGCGATGTCGAAGGAGCCGGCATGCGTCGGGCCGTCGGCGCCGACGAGGCCGGCGCGGTCGATGGCGAAGCGCACGGGCAGGCTCTGGATCGCGACGTCATGCACGACCTGGTCGTAACCGCGCTGCAGGAAGGTGGAGTAGATCGCGCAGAACGGCTTGTAGCCTTCGGTGGCAAGGCCGGCGGCGAAGGTCACCGCGTGCTGTTCGGCAATGCCGACGTCGAAGGTACGATCCGGGAAGGCCTTGTTGAAGATGTCGACGCCGGTGCCCGACGGCATCGCCGCGGTGATGGCGACGATCTTCTCGTCCTTCTGGGCTTCCTTGACGAGGCTCTGGCCGAACACGTTCTGGTAGGCCGGCGCATTCGGCTTGGCTTTGGCCTGGGTGCCGGTAGCGACGTCGAACTTGACGACGGCATGGTACTTGTCTGCCGCCTGCTCGGCCGGGCCATAGCCCTTGCCCTTCTGTGTGACGACATGGACCAGGATCGGGCCCTCGGCGGCATCGCGCACGTTCTCGAGCACGGGGATCAGGTGGTCGAGATTGTGCCCGTCGACCGGACCCACGTAGTAGAAGCCCAGTTCCTCGAACAGCGTGCCGCCCATGGCCATGCCGCGGGCGAACTCATCGGTCTTGCGGGCGGCCTTGTGGAGCGGCTCGGGCAGGTGGCGCGAGATGCGGCGGGCAAGGCCGCGAAGGCCAAGGAACTGGCGCGATGAGACCAGCCGCGCGAGATATGCCGAAAGCCCGCCCACCGGGGGGGCGATCGACATGTCGTTGTCGTTGAGGATCACGACGAGCCGGTTGCCGGCGGACTTGGCGTTGTTCATCGCCTCGTAGGCCATGCCCGCGCTCATCGCGCCATCGCCGATCACGGCGATGCCCTTGCCGCTTTCGCCCTTCATCCGGTTGGCCACGGCGAAGCCGAGGGCGGCGGAGATCGAAGTGGAGCTGTGCGCCGTCCCGAACGGATCGTATTCGCTTTCGCTGCGCTTGGTGAAACCGGACAGGCCACCCGGCTGGCGCAGGGTTCGGATCCGGTCGCGCCGGCCAGTCAGTATCTTGTGCGGATAGGCCTGGTGGCCGACATCCCACACCAGCCGGTCTTCGGGCGTGTTGAATACGTAATGGATCGCAACGGTCAGCTCGACGACCCCCAGCCCCGAGCCGAGGTGCCCGCCGGTCTGCCCGACCGCGCTGATCATCTCCGTGCGCAGCTCGTCCGCCAGCTGGCGCAGTTGCCCGGTCTCCAGCTTCCGCAGATCGGCGGGATAAACGACGGTGTCGAGCAGCGGCGTGGCTGGGCCGGGGGTTGCGGTCATCCCTGCGCCCTTACACGCGGGTTGCGGCCAAGTCGATTGTATCGGTCGGCCAGATTATGGAAGTTCATCCCTCGGCTTCGCCCGAACAGCGTGCGCAGGTGCCGCGCAGTTCGATGACCGGGCGCACGTCGGCGAAGCCGGCCTTGCGCGCCGCACCGATCAGCGCCCCGGTCAGGCTGTCGTCGTCGCTGTGGACGGCCATGCCGCACGAATCGCAGATCAGGAAAATGCAGTCATGCCGACAGCCCGGGTGGGGATTGGCGACATAGGCATTGGCGCTCTCCACCCGACGGGCGAGGTTGGTGCGCACGAACAGGTCGAGGATGCGGTAGACCGTGTTGGCAGCGACCCGGCGGCCAAGTCGCTCCGAAAGGCTTTCGGCCACGTCATAGGCCGAAGCCGGCCGCATCTGCGCGGCAAGGGCTGTGAAGACGTCGGCCCGCATCTCCGTCCACTGCTCGCCGCAATCCACCAGCGCGCCGCGCGCCGCGTCGACGAGGCCCGCGCCGGAATGTTCGTGGTGATGGTGGGCCGCGGCGGTCATCGCCCCGATATAGGGCCGGATCAGCCGCGGGTGAAGGCCGCCTTGTAGAGTGCCGGGAACAGGCGCTTCAGCGCCGCCACCTTGGGTGCGTCCCAACGACGGATGTAACCGTGATCGGGATTCGCCGCCGCGAAGTCCTGGTGGTATTCCTCGGCGGGATAGAATGCCTTGTAGCTTTCGATGCGCGTCGCGATGGGCGCATGCCACAGGGCGCTCGCCCCCAGCTGGCGCAGGTAAGCGGCGGCAACGCGGCGCTGCTCCTCGTTGAGGGGAACCAGGGCGGAGCGATACTGTGTCCCCGCGTCTGGCCCCTGCCGGTTGACGAGCGTCGGGTCGG
>DASTGC010000163.1:0-4513 GCA_035719485.1 Novosphingobium sp. | reverse complement strand
GAGGTTTAAGGCAAAATGGCCAGATGCAAGGAAGGAAGGCGCAGGGATATGTCGAAATCTCAAGCTTTCCTGATGCCGCAGGTGGCCATTTTGGCGCCTCGATGGTGCCGTTTATGAGTTTACGGCCTAGCCTCGCATAATGCTCGCCCTCCAGATCGACATCGAAGACCCCTGGCCGACCGATACGGACTGGGCGGACCTCGCCGAAGCCGCGGCCGAGGCGGCGATGACCGTCGCTCCGGAGCTCGACAACCAGCGGCTCTCGGCCTCGGTCCTGTTCACCTCCGATGCCGAGGTCCATGTTCTCAACCGCGAATGGCGGGCCAAGGACAGGCCGACCAACGTGCTGTCCTTCCCGATGATCGCCCGGGCCGAGCTCCTCGCCATGGCCGCCGACGGCGCGCCCGAAATGCTGGGCGACCTCGCCCTCGCCTTCGAGACCTGCGCGCGCGAAGCTGCGGACAAGGCCATCTCCGTGGCGCACCATGCCGCCCACCTGATCGTGCACGGGCTGCTGCACCTCGCCGGGCATGACCACGAAGCCGGCGAGGCCCAGGCCGAGGCGATGGAAGCGCTCGAAACAAAGGCGCTTGCGAAAATGGGCATTGCAGACCCATATCGCACCTGAGGCGCCCTGACCGGCGCGGGGCAACGAAGGATAGCTAGGGCAATGGCCGACCATGGCCGCAACGGCGACAGCGCCGGAGACGGGGACAGTAGACGCAGCCTGTGGAAGGGTCTCAGGCGGCTGTGGAGCGGCGAGGCCGATCAGAGCCTGCGCGCCGCCCTCGAGGAAGCAATCGACGAGCATGAGGACGAAGGCGATTCGCCCGAGGGCGACCTTTCCCCGCTCGAGCGGCAGATGGTCCGCAACCTCCTCCATTTCAGCGAGCACGATGCCGACGACGTCGCGATCCCGCGCCGCGAGATCGTCGCCGTCCCCGCATCGGCCTCGTGGGAGGAACTGGTCGCGATGTTCGCCGAACATGGCCACAGCCGCATGCCGGTTTACCGCGAGACGCTCGACGAGATCGTCGGCATGATGCACCTCAAGGACGTATTTCCGTTCCTGGTCGCGGGGCGAAACGGGGCCAAGCCCCCGCCGCGTGACTGGACCGTGCTGATGCGCCAGCCGCTGTTCGTGCCCCAGGCCCGCGGCGCGCTCGACGTGCTGGCCGACATGCGCGCCAGCCGTGTCCACCTCGCCGTCGTGATCGACGAATATTCCGGAACAGACGGGATCATCACCATCGAGGACCTGGTCGAGGAGATCGTCGGCGAGATCGAGGACGAACACGACGATGCCCCGACTGACCTGCTGGTCCCGCTCGAGGACGGCACCTGGGAAGTCGATGCGCAGGCGGAGCTGGACGAGATCGGCCAACGGATCGATCCCCAGCTGGCCGAGGTCGAGGAAGACGTCGACACGATCGGCGGACTCGCCTTCGTGCTCGCCGGCCAGGTCCCGCCGGTCGGCGCCGTGCTCAGCCATCCGAGCGGCTGGAAACTTGAGGTAACTGCGGGTAACGAACGTCACGTTTCCCGGCTAAGGCTGCTGCCGCCGGTCGAATCGGCAGCGCCCGGGGCCGATGGCCCGCGATAACCACAACGGACGAGAGATCTTTCCCTGCCCATGCGCCGCCTGCCGCCCCTTCGTGCGCTAGAAGCCTTCGTGCGGATTGTCCGGCTCGGCTCGGCCAAGGCCGCGGCCAACGAGCTCGGCCTCAGCCCTTCGGCCCTGTCGCGGCGGGTCCAGGCGCTCGAGGATTTCACCGGCAAGCGGCTGTTTCACCGCCAGCACCAGGCCATGCGGCTGACCGATGATGGCCAGGCCTTCTACGACGCCGTCAGCCCCAAGCTTGAGGAGCTGGCAGAAGCGGTGGAAAGCCTGATGGACAATGGCAGCGTCCTGCGCCTCCACCTCGGCGTGCCGCCGCTGTTCGGGAGCCAGCGCCTGTTTCCCCGGCTGGCGGAACTGCGCAAGCTCCACCCTCGCCTGCATATCGACATCGATACCAGCCCCCACCAGGAGCTGCGGGTCGGCGATACGCTCGATGCCGCGATCATTCTCTCCAAGGGACCAGACACCGCGCTCTACTCGGTCCGGCTCGATCACAACCGGGTCTATGCGATCACCTCGCGCGCCATTGCCGAAGAGCTCGGCCCCACGCCGGACCTTGCCCGGCTCTCGCGCCAGACCTTCCTCATCCACCATGACCTGCCCGACAGCTTCGCCGCCTGGAAGCTGGCAACCGGGATCGGCGATTTCACCCCGGTGGCGGTCGATCAATACGATTCGGGCCAGTTGCTGCTCGAGGCAGCCGCCAATGGCCTGGGCATTGCGATCATGCACGACGACCACTTCGTCCGCTCGGGCGATGACCGGCTGGCCCGGCTCTACGATTTCGAGGTCGAAAGCCCCTATTCCTACTGGTTCGTCTGCAAGCCGCGAGCGCTGGAATCCCGGCCCGTGAAGCTGTTCCACGACTGGATGGTCAAGGCCGGGCTCTGACCAGAAGGACAGGGCCCGGCTGGTGCATGGATGAGGCCGCGAATGCCTTGCCAAGTGCGGCGAGGTGGGCATGATCGCAACCGGGTCAACGGGGGAAACGTGACATGGGTGTACTCGTAATGGTGCTGCTCGCGATCGTGATGTTCATCGCGCTGCTGGCGTTCTTCGGCAGTTTCTTCACCGTCCAGACGGCGGAGGCGGCAGTCGTCACCCGCTTCGGGCAATTCCTGCGCAGCGCCGGGCCCGGGCTCAACTTCAAGCTGCCGTTCATCGAGGCCATACAGGGCCGGGTGTCGCTTCGGGTCGAGCAGATCGAATTGACAATGGAAACCAAGACCCGCGACAACGTCTTTGTGACGATCCCGATCTCGGTCCAGACCCAGGTCCGGCCCGAGAAAGTCTACGAGGCCTTCTACAGCCTGGCCGACCCGACCGCGCAGATCCGGGCCTATGTCGAACAGGTGGTGCTCGGCCATGTTCCCGGCATGACGCTCGACGAGGTCTTCGCCAGCCAGACCTCGATCGCCCAGGCAGTGAAGCAGGAACTGGATACTGACATGGCCGGGTTCGGGTTCCAGATCGTCAACGTGCTGGTGACCGACATCGTCCCCGACACCAAGGTGAAAGCGGCGATGAACGACATCAACGCCGCCCAGCGCGAACAGGTCGCGGCCAATGCCCGGGGTGAGGCCGAGAAGATCCTCGTGGTCAAGAAGGCTGAGGCCGAGGCGGAAAGCAAGGCCCTGCAGGGCCAGGGCATCGCCAACCAGCGCAAGGCGATCATCGAGGGCCTGTCCACCTCGATCGAAAGCTTCCAGAAGGCCCTGGGCACGGCCACGGCCGAGGACGTGATGCAGCTCGTGCTGATCACGCAGTATTTCGACACCCTCAAGTCAATCGGCGAGAACGACCGGACCAACACCCTGTTCCTGTCGCACACGCCGGGCACGGTGCAGGAGATCGGTGATCAGATCATGGCTTCGATGAAGGCCGTGGAGGTCTCGCGCGGGTGATCGCCTCCTGGCGGAAATTAGGTACTAGCCCTTATCGCTCTTTCGACGCGTTTTAGGGCGCCCGCGGCACAAGGGCCGTCATGACCCTCGTCGACAAATCGCTGTTCACCGCCACCCCCGTGTTCCGTGCCCGCCGGCGCAAGCTGACCGTGCGGGTGCGGGTGGCAGGCGGCCAGATACCCGATCAGGATGCCATCGCGCGCGACGTCTCGCCCCAGGGCATGAGCGCCATCGCCCGCATCGCCGCGCCGCCCGCCGGGGAAGTGGTGGCCGTGGCCCTGCCCGACGGGTCGTCGCTGTGGGGCGTCGTCCGCTGGGCCGAGGGCAAGGCCTTTGGCGTGGAGTTCGACCCGGCGTCTCACGAAGCGCCGGTCGGACGCGCCCTGGGCATGTGAAAAGGGCGCCGGATCGCGGCGCCCTTTCCTTCATACTTGCGATCGGCCGATCAGCCCTCGGAAACGCTGGCCTTGACGATCTTCCCCGGCTCGCGCGGCGGCTCGCCCTTGGGCAGGGCGTCGACGTGTTCCATTCCTTCGACCACCTGGCCCCAGACGGTGTACTGGCGATCGAGGAAGGTCGCATCGTCGAAGCAGATGAAGAACTGGCTGTTGGCCGAATGCGGCGCCGACGTCCGGGCCATCGAGCAGACGCCGCGCACGTGGGGCTCGGGGTTGAACTCGGCCTGCAGGTCGGGCTTGGACGAGCCGCCCATGCCGGTCCCGTTCGGGCAACCGCCCTGGGCCATGAAGCCGGGAATCACGCGGTGGAACTTGATCCCGTCGTAGAAGCCCTCGCCCACCAGTTCCTTGATCCGGGCCACGTGGCCGGGCGCGAGGTCGGGGCGCAGCTTGATCTTGACGTCGCCGCCCTGGCCGTTGCCGGTATCGAGCGTGAAGGTGAGGAATTCATCGGCCATCTGGGCGGTCTCCTTGGGAATTGCTGGCGCCGATATAGTGCCCCGAAAAACAAAGTCACCCTTTGTCGGGTG
>DASTGC010000162.1:0-2305 GCA_035719485.1 Novosphingobium sp. | reverse complement strand
CGATATCGGGATCGAGCCTGGTCATCCCCTTACCGACAATGGCGAACGGCGATCCGGCCGGCGCGATCGCCACCGTATCTATGTTGAACGCGGCCACGACCTGCTTGAGCGGGAGGGGCGGATTCTCGGCAAAGGCTTCGGCGCCGAGCAGGCCCATTTCCTCCCCTGTGGTCGCGACGAAATAGATGTCGCGCTCGGGCTGAGGCATGCGGCTGAGTGCCCGGGCCACTTCAGTCAGGGCCGCCAGCCCGCTGGCGTTGTCAATCGCGCCGTTGCAGATGAGGTGCTCGGCCGGCGGCTCGGCACAGCGGCCGAAATGATCCCAATGGGCCATGAACAGGACGGCGCCCTGATCCGGGCGGCGGCCTTCGAGCTTGCCGATCAGGTTGTGGGTGCGGATCTTGGTCTCGCGCGTGGTGGCCTCCATCGTCGCGGTCAGATCCAGCGCCCGGGGTACGAAATCGGGCGCGGCGGCAGCGCTTTGCAGGGCAGCAAGGCTTGTTCCGGCGACCATCGCCAGGCGGTCGAACACCACCGGATCGATGAAGCCTTCGAGGTCGCCGCCCAGCACGTCACTGCCGAGGGCATAGCCGGTGCGGCGACGGCGCGCGGAAACCTGCGCCAGGTTGGGGCCATCGTCGAGCACGGTCAGCACGGCGGAGGCGCCGGCCTTGATCAGGGCATTCTGGCGGGCACTGTCCCGCTCACCTGCATCGAGCAGGACGACCACACGTCCGGCCAGCTCACTGCGGGCCAGCTGGTCGGCATTTGCAGCGCGACCGACGAACAGCAAAGGAGCATTCTCGATCAGTGCCCGGGAGCCGGAAGTCAGCATCAGGATCGCGCTTTGCGGCACCGGGATGCGCCTGCCCTTGCGGGAGAAAACGGCGACAGAGCCGGCCGGTTCGCGCGCAACCAGGTTTACCGGGGCGAACCAGGGATGACCGGGATCGTTGGTTCCCGAGATCAGCCCGATATCGAACCACTGCTTGCCAAGGTAGCGCAGGGTCTTGGCCTCGCCCTCGGTGCCGGGTTCGCGGCCCTCGAATTCGTCGCTTGCAAGAATCTTGATATGCTCGAGCATCCGCGCTTCCAGCGCGAGATCGCGCTTGGGCTGGGGCGGCGCGGCTGCTGACGGCGATGCCACGGCCAAGGCCAGGAAGGCCGAAAAGACCCCCTCTGGCACAGCACGGCCCATCGCTCGCATGGCTCGTCTCATCGTCGTTACTGTGAACGACAATGCGCGGGACAACAAGAAAGCCCCGCCAGCCACCAATGAAATTTCCAGACTGTGGCGCAATTGCAGCGGACAACCTGTGCAGCGCCTGCCTGGCTGCCCCGTGCCAGCCCGCAGGGGAGCGAAGCGGCCTACTGCGCGGTCCAGCCGCCATCCATCGAGATATTGCCGCCGGTCATCTGTTGGGCCGCATCGCGGCAGAGGAAAACGGCGAGTTCACCGAGGTCGGACGGCCTGGCGAAGTCCTTGGTGGGCTGGCGCTCAAGCAGCACCTCGGAAATCACCTGTTCGCGGGTCATCCCCCGCGCCGACATGGTATCGGGGATTTGGTTTTCCACGAGGGGAGTCCAGACGTAGCCCGGGCTGATGCAATTGGCCGTGATCTTCGTGGTCGCGAGTTCGAGGGCGAGGGTCTTCGTCAGTCCGGCGAGGCCGTGCTTGGCCGCGACATAGGCCGACTTGAAGGGGGAGGCGGTCAGCGAATGGGCACTGGCGATGTTGATGATCCGGCCCCAATTCTGCGCCTTCATGTGTGGGATGGCGAGGCGGCAAGTATCGAAGGCCGCGGTCAGGTTGAGCGCAATGATCTGGTCCCACTTTGCCACCGGGAACTCCTCCACCGGGGCGACGAACTGCATTCCGGCATTGTTGACGAGCACATCGACCGGGCCGGCGGCCACCATCAACGCCTCCACCCCATCGCGCCGGCTGAGATCGGCTGGGACATGGATTGCGCCGAGTTCGGTGCAGAGCGCCGCGATGACGTCGGCATCGCCGAAGCCATTGAGCACCACCTCGGCCCCCTCTGCCTTGAGCGCCCTGGCTATGGCCAGACCAATACCCGAAGTCGAGCCGGTGACCAGCGCGCGCTTGCCCGAAAGAAACATTATCGACTCCTGCAGGTTGTCAGTAGCAAATGGCTTCGGGGAACATTGGCGTGAGCGGGTCGCAGAGTCCACCAATCATGACGCAGTGCAGCAAGGGACTAGAGCCTGTCCTGACGAGGGGGAAGCCTCGGCACGGAGCCGAATTTGGCCCAGCGCGAGGAGAGAGGAGGGAGCCATGACA
>DASTGC010000161.1:0-4079 GCA_035719485.1 Novosphingobium sp. | reverse complement strand
CCCTCGGCTTCGCGCCGGTGCCGGTTCCTGCCTTGCGACCGGCGGCGCGGTTGCGCCCGCCGCTGCGCGGCCCGCCGATTTCTCGCCTGATCGCCTGAACAAACCGGCAGGCGGCGCGCGTGTGCGCGATCCGCCGCATCCTCAGACAACGTCGCGCGCATCCGTCGTGCGCGCGTGACTGCGAGAAACATCCAATGATCAGACCCATCTACCTCGCGCTGCTTGGCGGCGCGGTCACTGCCCTGTCGGCCAGCCCAGCCGTCGCCGATCACGGTGCCGCCGGCACTGGAGGGAACAGTTCCGGCCCACTGGTGGGAGCCTCTGCCGCCACCATGCCCGAAGGCAAGGCCGCGATTACCCTGGCCTTGACCCTGGCCAAGCCCGAAGACCGAAGCGACGCCGAACTGGCCAGCCTGGCCGGCCGCCACATCCATGCGCACGACCAGGACCATGCGGAGGCCTACCTGCTGGGCTTGTCCTATGGCCTGACCGACAATCTCACCCTCTCGGCCTCGCTGCCCTACGTCCGGCGCCTGGCGATCCACGAAGGCGCGCATTCGCATGTCGGCGGCCAGGCCATCAACGGCGTGGTTGATCGCGGCAACTCGGTCGGCCTTGGCGACGCTGCGCTGCTGGCGAAGTGGCGCTTCACCGGGGAGCATCATCACGGATGGGAAGCGGCGGTGCTCGCCGGCCTGAAGCTGCCGACCGGATCGAACACCAGGGTCGATGCCCTGGGCGAAATGTTCGAAACCGAGCATCAGCCCGGCACCGGCAGCTGGGACCCGATCCTCGGCCTGGCCGCTAGCCGCCCGCTGCCACGCGGCTGCATCGACCTGAGCGTGATCTACCAGATCGCCACGCGCGGTGCGCATGACACCCGCCTCGGCGATCGCGCTCAGGCCGCGATCGGGTTGACCTGGCGCCTCGCCGGTGGGCAAATCGACTACCACGGCGAGCACCATCACGATACCGGTCGGGGTGGCGCCACGCTCGACGGGGTGATCGAACTGAACGGGGAATGGGAAGGTCGCCAGCACGAGAGCGGCACGATCGACATCTACAGCGGGGGCAAGGCGTTGTTCTTCTCCCCGGGGCTTCGCCTGACGACCGGACGCTGGTCGTTTGCCGTGGGTGGGGGCGTGCCGGTGGCGCAGGACATCGCCTTGTCTCATCCATCAACGCGCTTCCGGGCACGGTTCGCGATCGGGCGGGCGCTATAGCAAGTTGATGCGGCGGCCCGTGCATCCGCAGGGCCGCCGCATTTGCTGGGCTTCCGCACAGGTGGTCCGGTGGAGATCCGGGCGGGACACTGCCTCGTGCAATGTAACCCTTGCTACCGCCCCGCCACTTGCCCACTGGGGAGCAAACGACGTTCGAAGGGACAGGCAATGGCGGAGGAACTTCTCGACCTTGGCGGGCAGGCGGCCTTCGTCACCGGGGCCGGCCAGGGCGCGGGTCGGCGGATTGCCGAGCTGCTGGCCGCGCACAACGCAGCTGTAGCGGTGAACGATTTCGTCGTTGAGCGGGCCGAGGCGGTTGCAGAGGAAATTCGCGCCGCCGGGGGCAAAGCGATCGCCGTGCAGGCCGATGTGAGCGATCGCCACTCCGTGGCCGCGGCCTTCGCGAAAGCTGTCGATGCACTTGGCCCGGTGACGCTGCTGGTGAACAATGCCGGCAATGCCGGACCGCGCAAGCAGATCGGCCTGGATGCCCTGTTCTGGGAGACGGATCCGGGTGACTGGCCGCACTGGTTCGGCACCAACCTCTATGGCGTGATGAACTGCTGCCACGTGGCGCTTCCGGGAATGGTCGCAGCGGGGCGCGGGCGGGTGGTCACCATCACCTCGGATGCGGCGCGAGTGGGCGAACCACGGCTTGCCGCATATGGCGCGGCCAAGGCGGGGGCGACCGGGTTCATGCGCTGCCTTGCCCGCGAGGCCGGCCGCCACAACATCACCTGCAATTCCATCGCGCTGGGTACGCAGGAGCCGCCGGAGTGGGCGCAAGAGGGTTGGACGGACGCCCAGCGCACCGAATACGGCGCTACTGACGAAGCCAGATCCCGCCTTTCCCGCTATGTCATCAAGCGGTTCGGCAAGGCGGAGGACGTGGCGGCCATGGCCCTGTTCCTCTGTTCCGACGCCGCCGAATGGATCACCGGCCAGACCTATCCGGTCAACGGCGGGTACAGCTTCAACCAGTAGCGCTCATTCAGAATAAAAACCGCCAACCTGAACGAAAGCTGCCAAGCGTACTCCACAGGCGTTCAGGTTCGCAGCGGTAAATATGAACTCAAGCGGCGAATCAGCCAGGGCAATCGGGCCCGCGCGGATGCCGCCGCAAGGAGTTCAGCCATGTCTTTCCTGAAGCAGGCCACCATTGCCACCGTCCTCGGCGCCACTGCCCTGACCTCGGTCAGCCCGGCCATGGCCCAGGGTTACTACTATGGGCACCAGGACCGCGGCGACAGCACCGGCGCAGCGATTGCCGGCGGGATCATCGGCCTCGCGCTCGGCGCGATCGTCGCGTCCAGCATCAGCAAGCACAACGACTACGACCGCCGCTATGCCGACCGTGGCTGGACCTGGCGCGACGGCTACTACTGGGACCGCGAGGGTCGGCGCTACTACCGTGACGGCCGCCCGTGCGAGGACGGTAACCGCAGCTACCGCGAAGGCTACTACGACCGGCGCGGTTATGACGACCGCGGCTACGGCTACGGCGACCGCGGCTATTACGGGCGCGACGGCTACTACGGCAACCGCACCTATCGCTACGGCTACTGAGCATTGCCAAACCGACCCGTTGGCCGCCCTCCTGCGGCCTTCGGGAAGGGAGGGCGTCCGGCCTGCCGCCGGGCGCCCTTTCCGTGTTTCCACCGCGTGCGCATTTCGTCGGTGATAGCTTGTCGATAGCGCCGCTCCGGGCGTGGACATCCGCACAGCTTGCCGCCACCACCGGGCCGGTAACAACGGGGATTCCTATGGCGTTCGTGGCGAAAATCCTTCTGCTCGGCTCGGGCGAACTGGGCCGCGAATTCGTGATCTCGGCCAAGCGGCTGGGGTGCGAGGTGATCGCGTGCGATGCCTATGACAACGCCCCCGCAATGCAGCTGGCCGACGGGCGCGAGGTGTTCTCGATGCTCGATCCCGTCGCCCTGCGCGCGGCGATCGAGCGCCACCGCCCCGATTTCGTGGTGCCCGAGGTCGAAGCTATTCGCACGGAGGTCCTCGCCGAGCTTGAGGCCGAGGGGGTCCACATCGTGCCCTCGGCCCGCGCCACCCAGATGACCATGAACCGCGATGCGATCCGCGAGGTTGCAGCGGTCGAGCTTGGCCTGCGCACCTCGCGCTATCGCTATGCTGAGAGCCTCGACGAGGTCCGCGAGGGCGCGGCGCATACCGGCCTGCCCTGCGTGATCAAGCCGGTCATGTCGTCGTCCGGGAAGGGCCAGAGCACGGTCCGAGCCGAGGGCGAGCTCGAGGCGGCGTGGAACTATGCTGTCGCCAACATGCGCGGTGATCGGGCGCGGGTGATCGTGGAGGAATTCATTCCCTTCGACTACGAGATCACCCTGCTTACCGTGCGAACCCGCGAAGGCGTGCTGTTCTGCCCGCCGATCGGACACCGGCAGGAGCGCGGCGATTACCAGGAGAGCTGGCAGCCGGCCGCGATGTCTGCCGCGGCGCTGAAGGCCGCGCAGGACATGGCCCGCAAGGTCGTCGACGATCTCGGCGGCTACGGGCTGTTCGGGGTGGAGTTCTTCGTCAAGGGCGAGGACGTGATCTTCTCCGAGCTCTCCCCCCGTCCCCACGATACCGGCATGGTGACGCTGACCTCGCAAAGCCTGACCGAATTCGACCTCCATGCCCGCGCCATTCTCGGCCTGCCGATCCCGCAGGTGACGCTCCACGGGCCCTCGGCATCGGCCGTCATCCTGGCCGACCGCCATGCCGAGCGGCTGGGCTATGAAGGGCTGGCAGAGGCCCTGGCGACCCCCGGCGGCATGGTCGACCTGCGCATCTTCGCCAAGCCCACTTCGCGCCCATGGCGGCGGATGGGCGTGGCCCTGGCGC
>DASTGC010000160.1:0-4421 GCA_035719485.1 Novosphingobium sp. | reverse complement strand
GTCGCATCTCGGTTTACTGGCCTTTATCCCGAGCGAGTCCGCAAGCTGGTCAACATCGAAGGCCTCGGATTTGCCTACGATGCCCGGGGAAATCCCGCCGGGCAGAGCTATGCCGAGCGGTTCCGGAAGTACATTGAAAGCCGACGACGGTTTTCCGGCTTCGTGGCGAAGCGTTATCCATCACTCGAGGCGGCCTACGCCCGGATGAAGGAAGCCAATCCCTACCTCACCGATGCCCAGGCTCGCCACCTCACGCACCATGCGGCCAATCGCAACGAGGACGGCACCTGGAGTTGGAAGTACGATCCCGCGCTCAACGTCTTCAACCCGTTCGATCCTACCTATGACGAGATCCGCGGGCTGTGGCGGGCCATCACCTGCCCCGTGCTGCTGCTATGGGGCCGGGACAGTTTCTTCAGCACGCCTGAGGACGACGGACGCCTCGACAATTTCCAGAAGCCGACGCTGAAAGTCTACGAGAAGGCCGGTCATTGGCTCCATCATGACCAGTTCGACCGGTTCATGACCGACGTCAGGGCGTTCATCGCCGATTGAGCTGGCTCGATCAACCTGCAACCCAAAGAGCGATTACCCCGGCGGCCAACAGCACCACCAATATTCCGAGCAGCACCACGCGCAAGGTGTTGCTTCCGCTGTCATCCGAAGTCTTGTGAGGCGTGCCTCGATCCATGCCGGCTTTCTCCTCGGTGCCTGATCAGCCCCTAACCCGTCGCCGCCGCGAATGATCCCGCTCACATTCCACCGCACAGCCGGTCCGTCGCAATTGGCCGGTGCTCTTAAATTTTCTCCGCAATTGCCGCTCTTGGGTGCGACAGCGGCAGGAACCCGTTCCGCCGCTTGCCACCGGGAGCAGACTTATGGCCGTTATCAACACCAATATCAGTGCGTTGCGCGCGTCCAACGCGTCCATCGCCGCAAACAAGATGCTCGGCACGGCGATGGAGCGCCTGTCCACGGGCAAGCGCATCAACAGTGCCAAGGACGATGCCGCGGGGCTTGCCATCGCGACATCGATGACCGCCCAGATCAAGGGCATGGGCCAGGGCATCCGCAACGCCAACGACGGGATCAGCCTTGCGCAGACCGCCGAAGGGGCGCTTTCGGAAGTCTCCAACATGCTGCAGCGGATCCGCGAACTGGCGGTCCAGGGCGCCTCGGGTACATTCCAGACCAGCGACCGCGCCGCGATGCAGTCGGAAGTGACCAACCTGACCCAGCAGATCAGCGACGTGCTGACCAACACCACCTTCAATGGGATCAGCCTGTTCAGCACCACGGCCGGTTCGAACGTCAATATCGACATCCAGACCGGCGCAGAGAGCGGCCAGGTCGTTACCCTCACCTCGACCGCGATCGACGGGACCAACATCAGCGCCACCGCGCTCGACGTGACCACGACCGCCCTTGCCTCGACCACCATGAACAACGTGGATCTGGCGCTGGGGGATGTGAATGCGGCCCGCGCTTCGCTGGGCGGTGGTCAAAACCGCCTCGAATCGGCAGTCAACAACATGACCAGCAACATCGCCAATCTTTCCGACGCGCGCTCGCGCATCGAGGATGCCGACTATTCGGTGGAAACCACCAACATGGCCAAGGCCCAGATCCTCTCGCAGGCGAGCACTGCGATGATCGCCCAGGCTAACCAGGCCCAGCAGAACGTACTCACGCTGCTGAAGTAAGCGCCGCGACCAGGTTTCGGTTTGCCTTCGGCGAATGAGCCGGGACGAACTGCTCCCCCAGCGGTCCCCCGCCTGCCCGCCTACGCCCTGAGCGTGGGCGGGTTTGGTGTTGCCGCACCCGGGTATTTCAAACCGTCCCGAGGCGCCGGATTCAGTCCTCCAGAACGTTGCCGTGGGTACCCTTCAGCCGGCTCAGCTCGATGTAAGGTACGGTCCAGATCGCCAGAGCCGCGACGAGCAACGCCGAGGCCGCCACGGCAAAGGTGTGGAGCATGGCGACTGTCACAGCTTGTCGGTCGACCAGCGCGCTCAAATAGAACGAATTTACCAGGTCCGGCAGGCCCGTCCGGGTAAGTGCAGCTGTTGCCTGGTCAGGGTGCAGGGATTGCACGAGCGCATCGCGTGAAACTGCCTGCTGGTTGTTCCAGAAGGTCAGGATGACTGCCGTGGCGATGGCAGAGGACATTGTCCTGATGAAATTGTTGATGCCGCTGCCATCTGCGGAATCCTTGAGCGGGATGGAGTTCATGGCCATGTTGTTGAGCGCCATCATCATCATCGTGGACCCGAGCCCCTGGATACCGAAGATGACGGCCAGGCTGAGAAAGTCGAGATCGGTGCTCCAGAATGTGCGAAGCGCAAAGCACCCTGCAGCCCAGAATCCCCCAACGCTCACCAGCATCCTCGCGTCCCACCGAAACAGTAGCCGCAAGGTCAGCTGGGATGAGATCATGGATCCCACCGCCGAGGTGGCCGTGACAACCCCCGCCTGGGCCGCAGAGTAACCCATCACCGACTGGAGCCATTGCGGCACCACCACGATCCCGCCGAAGTAAGAGCCGTAGGCCAGGCCGTTGCCCAGCATGCACATGGCGAAAGGCCGGTTGCCGATGAGCCGGACGTTCACGATCGGGTGCTCTTCGGTGAGTTCCCAGATCAGGAAAGCGCAAAAGGCAATGCCCGCGATGGTGGCGAGGACAATGATCGTCCAGTCGCTGAACCAGTCCTTTTCCCGTCCGGTGTCGAGCATGAGCTGCAGGGCACCTACCCACAGGAACAGGAGGACCATGCCGACCTTGTCGATCGGCAAGCGCACGGGCGATGTCTCAGCGGGACGCAATACGAGATAGGCGAGAAGCGCGACTGCCAGGCCAATCGGCACGTTAATCAGAAATATCCAATGCCAGCTGAACTGGTCCGCAATGCTGCCCCCGATGATCGGACCGGCTGCAGGCGCGATCATCACGGTAAGCATCCAGTAGCCGAGGGCGCGGGGGAGCTGGGGTGCCGGATAGATGCGAAAGATCAGCGTCTGCGCCAGAGGCATGATCGGCCCGCCGCACAAGCCCTGGCCGATACGGCAAACTACCAGCATGGGCAGAGTGGTCGATAAGCCGCACATCAGCGAAAAGAAGGTGAAACCGAGGATGGATGCAATCGTCAGCTTAACTGCGCCGAAGCGCGCCACGAGCCAACCGGTCAACGGCACACAGATAGCTTCGGCAACCGCGTAGGACGTGACGACCCAGGTGCCCTGCTCAAGCGATGCGCCCAGGTTGCCGGCAATTTGGGGCACCGTAACGTTGGCCACTGTCATATCGAGCAAGATCATGGCGTTGGAAATATACAGGACCAGCCCCGCCAACCCACGGCGCGAGGGCGCGATGGGGTAACCGTCGTCCCAAGTGGGTGGGGATGCCGCACTCATATCCAATTTCCCGCTGGGAAGGCCGCGAACCGCATCAACCCTGCCACGAAACCGCCTCCGGGGAACTGCCTATCGCATTCATGAATCTGCCCCCGACGCTTGCCGCTTGGACGCAAGATTTGCGATGAGCCGTTCAATGACGGAGCGGGCCGTTGTAAGTTCTTCCTGCGGAACGCCGCTGCATGCTTCGATGTCAAGCGACTGAACGACAGGCCGCAGTTGCTCGAGCTTGTCCCATCCTGCGCGCGTCAGGTAAAGCCGCCGCGTCCGGCGGTCTGCTGGATCCCGCTCACGATAGACCAGGCCTGCTGCGGTGAGCCGGTCGATCAGTCTAGACAAAGGGATTGGCTCGACTTCGATCAGTTCAGCGAACCCGGTCTGGTTGATCCCCTCATGACGCGCGAGCCGAGACAGCACGTGCGCCTGATCACGGGTAACTCCGAGTGCGCGAGCGCGCGCATCGAACGACCGTTTGAGCAACCGGGCCGAATCGAAGATGAGCAGTGTAAGTTCCGAACTCATTATCGTGGTTAAATACAAGCATGCTTGTAGTATGGCAATATGCCTTGAGCAGGCCCTTGCGCAGGGACGTCCGGTGCATAGGAAATCACATTGGGTCTGGAGCCAAGATGCCAGAGTTATCTTTCCGCAGCGCAGCGCAATTCGCACCTGCAATATTTTCTCCGCTCCACGTGTAGAATTGCTGCGAGTTCGCGATCAGACTACCCTTGAAGGGAAGGTGCAAGCCGAGAGAGCAGTGCCATGGAGTGGTTGCCGCCCGAAACCCTGAACCAGGACCTGCGCTTCGCCGCATTGGTCTGCACTGTGGTTCCCGTCGCTTTCCTCTGCCTCGCCGCCTTCCTGCTGTAGTGCGAGAAGCGGCGCGGCTTCGATCCCAGCCCACCCACCTGTCGGCACATTCCTGAGATCCTGCAGCCGCCGTATGCGTCTGACGCAGGCCGGCCAGAGCCGTTCGAAAGCCACCCGGTTGCACCCGACAATCGGATTGC
>DASTGC010000159.1:0-6750 GCA_035719485.1 Novosphingobium sp. | reverse complement strand
GGCGAGCCGGCCGACCTGTCGCAGTACAAGGGCAAGGCGCTCCTCGTGGTCAACGTGGCCTCGAAGTGCGGTCTCACCCCGCAGTACGAGGGCCTGGAGAAGCTGCACGAGCAGTACGCGGCCCGCGGGTTCGAGGTGCTGGGCTTCCCGGCCAACGATTTCGGCGCCCAGGAGCCGGGCAGCCATGAAGAGATCGTCGAGTTCTGCAAGGCCAACTATGGCGTAAGCTTCCCGCTCTACGCCAAGGCCGACGTGACCGGAGCGGCGAAGCAGCCGCTCTACGCTGCGCTGACTGCCGCTCACCCGACCAAGGAAGGACCGGCGGCCGAGTTTCGCGAGCGGCTGAAGGGCTATGGCATGAGCCCCACCGAGGATCCCGAGGTGCTGTGGAACTTTGAGAAATTTCTCGTCGGACGCAGTGGCCAGGTGGTTGCCCGGTTTGCTCCGGGAGTGGCGCCTGACGATCCCGCGCTGATTGCAGCGATCGAGCGCGAATTGGCCTAATAGGGGAACCGGACTGGCGACGACACCGTTTTCATCGCATCGGAGTCGTCGCCGGGTCAAGCGGGGAGCGCATGACGAGATGAGTCAGTGGGCAAGCGCCTGGCGGGACCGCTATCTCGACCTGCTTGCCTCGGTCTACCTCTACAACGAGCATCGCGGCTACACCTCGCTCGACCGGGTCATCGGGGCGGTTCGGCAATTCTGCCCGGATGAGCCGGAATTCCTGGCTGAGGTGCTTCGGCATCGCGCCGACGAGCACAAACATTACCACATGTTCCGGCGATGGTTCGAACGGAAGGGCCGCATGCCGCTGGCGCTGGACCACCGGGTCGGGCACATCGATCATTTCATCCAGCGCAGCTTCGGCTGCACCATCGACGAGCTGGATACCGACCGCGTCGCGCGCTCTACGGCCGAGTTCGAGCAGCTGTGCCGGGTAATCATGCTCACCGAGCAGCGTGGGTACAGGCAGGTTGAGGTCCTGCTGGCCAACCGCTGGGTCCGTTCCGATCCGGTGATGACACGGATTTTCGCTATCATCCACCAAGACGAACCGGGCCACTTCCTGCCCTACCAGGACTGGCTCGAACGGCGGGGCCGGCCCACCACGTTGTGGCGGGAGCGGTGGACCGATTGCGGCATTCACTGCGGCCTCGTATTTGGCCGGCTGCCTGCCCTGCTGCTCAATCCCGCCCTGCCCCGGCTTGAGCGCTGGCCCCACGAGGCCGAGCCCGCCTGATTCAGGCCGTGGCGGTTTCCGGTTTCAGCGCCGCTCTGAGCGCATCGGCAAGGTCCGTCCGCTCCCACGGGAACAGGTCACCCTCTGCCTTCCGGCCGAAATGGCCGTAGGCAGCGGTCACGCCATAGATCGGCTTGTTGAGGCCGAGGCCGAGGCGAATGCCCTTGGGCGTGAGGCCGCCGAGCTTGTCCTCGGCGACCCGGGCAATCGCCTGCTCCAGCACGGCATCGTCGACGCTGCCCGTATCGTGCGTGTTGACATACAGCGATAACGGCCGGGCGACGCCGATAGCATAGGCCAGCTGGATCGTGCAGCGCCTGGCGAGCCCCGCGGCAACGACGTTCTTGGCGAGATAGCGTGCAACATAGGCCGCGGAGCGATCGACCTTGGTCGGGTCCTTGCCGGAGAAGGCGCCACCACCATGGGGCGCCGCCCCGCCATAGGTATCGACGATGATCTTGCGGCCGGTAAGGCCGGCATCGCCATCGGGGCCGCCGATCTCGAAGGAACCCGTCGGGTTGATGTGCCATTGGGTCTTATCGGTGATCAGGCCCGTGGGGAGGACCTCGGCCACGGCCTGCTTCACATAGGCGTGGAGTTGGGCCTCGTTCTCGCCCTGGTCAAACCCCGGCTTGTGTTGGGTGGAGACGACGATTGCCGTGGCCTCGACCGGCTTGCCGCCGACGTAGTGCAGCGTGACCTGGCTCTTGGCATCGGGCTCGAGGAAGGGGGCGGCGCCGCTCTTGCGGTCGGCCGCGAGGCGTTCGAGGATCTTGTGGCTGTAGTCGAGCGTCGCCGGCATGAGATCGGGTGTCTCGTCGCAGGCATAGCCGAACATGATGCCCTGATCGCCGGCGCCCTCGTCCTTGTTGCCGCTTTCATCGACGCCCTGCGCGATGTGGGCCGACTGGCCGTGGAGGTGATTGGCGAATTCGAAGGTTTGCCAGTGGAAGCCGTCCTGCTCATAACCGATGCGCTTGACCACACCGCGAACGACCTGCTCGATCTCATCCTTGGCGCCGGACGCCCACTGACCATCGACATAGACACCCTTGCATCGGATCTCGCCGGCAAGGATCACGCGCTGGGTGGTCGTCAGCGTCTCGCAGGCAATGCGCGCCTCGGGGTCCTTCGACAGGAACAGGTCCACGATCGCATCGCTGATCTGGTCGGCCACCTTGTCAGGGTGGCCTTCGGAAACGCTTTCGGACGTGAACAGGTATTCGCTGCGCATGGACTTGGGTTCCGATATAAAGAAATCTTTATGTGGCTCGGCCTCTAGCGCCAGCGACCGCGCAGCGCAAGCAGCGCGGCGACAGATAGTGCCGCCGCCCACCCCAGAGGCAGGGCATTGCCGAGGCGCGCGAACAGCGTTGGCGCGTGAGCCGGAGGGACCAGGCCGTCGAGCCTTCCGGCGACCGGGCGCGGGAGGAATTGCCATACCCGCCCATCGGCGCCGATCACCGCGCTGATCCCGTTGGTGGTGGAGCGAAGGACGGGCAGCCCCTCCTCGATGGCGCGCATCCGCGCCTGGGCGAGGTGCTGGGGCGGCCCCCAGGCCCCGAACCAGCCATCGTTGGAGGGGTTGAAGATGTAGTCCGGCCGATGCCCACGATCGACTACCTCGCCGGAAAAGACGATCTCGTAGCAGATCTGCAGTCCCGCCTTGCCCCAGGCACCGAGATCCAGCGTGCGTGGGCCGGGGCCCGGCCAGAAGTCGAGCGAGCCCGGTACGAGACGGGACAGGCCCAGCGGCGAGAGCAGCTCCCGCATCGGCAGGTATTCGCCGTAAGGTACAAGGTGCGCCTTGGCATAGCCGCCAGCTATGGCGCCATCAGCCTTGACTGCAGTGACCACGTTGCGCGCCGCAACGATGGTTTCGCCCCTTGCTTCCAGATCTACCGTGCCGGTCAGCAACAGCGAACCCGGCCCGATCACCCCCCCGATGCGCCGGCGCGCCAGCACCGGACTGCCGGCGAAGGTCGTCTGACCATAGACATAGGCCGGATAACCTTCGCGCAGATAGTCGGGCACGCCCGATTCGGGCCAGAGCACCAGGCGCGGCCCGGGCGTCTGCGGCGCCTGGGACAGCCGCGCGGTTGTGGCGAACTGCAGTTCGAAATTGGCCGGGTCTTCGAGCAGCTCCTGCCGCACCCCGGGTTGGACAAGAGTGAACCGCAAGGTTCCGGGGCGGTCTGGCGAGCCGAACTGGGGGAGCAGCATCAAGCCTGCCGGCACGAGCAGCATAGCTGCGGCCAGCATGCGCCTGTCCCGCAACTGCCATGCCAGCCACCAGATACCCGCCAGCAAGGCGACCAGCCCCGACAAAGCGTAGGTCCCGAGCCAGGGCAGGAGCTGAGCAAGGCCGGCCCGGCCGAAGCCGCCGAGCGCGGCCACGCCCAGCGGGTTCCATGCGAAGCCGGTAAAGAGCCAGCCGCGCAGCCATTCACTGACTGTCCAGGCCGCGGCAAAGCCGAGTACCAGGGCAATGCCGCGCCCGCGCCCAATCCAGGCCGCGCCCGCAGCAACGGCGGGAAAGACGGCAAGGTATAGCGAAAGCAGGAAGACGGCGATCCAGCCCAGCCACGGAGGCATATTGGACTGATAGGCGAAGGCGGTCGCGATCCAGTTATCGCCGACGCAGAAGTGGCCCAGCCCCCAGAGCCAACCTGCAAACATGGCCTGCCGCAGGCCACCCGCCCGCCTGACGAGTCCCACCAGCACCGCGACCCCCGCCAGGGTCAACGGCCAGAGCATAAGCGGCTGGAAGCCGAGCGCGGCAATCGCACCGGCGAGGAGGGGGAGCGCTGCCCGGCGCATCAGGCGCAGGCTCGGGCGAGACTGGTCGGGGGTCGGGGCGCGCATCGGGCGCGTGATGGCCCGTCTGCCACGAGGGCGCAAGGACAGTGTTCCGACCCGAACGACAACGGCGCGAATGCCCCGGGGCATGCGCGCCGTTGTCGCTGTAACGCCCGAGCCAAAGCCCGGACGAATCAGCCTTCCTCGACCGCCTCTGCGGCAGCCTTGGGCTTGCGCCCACGGCGCTTGGGCGCGGGCGCTTCGTCCACCGACGCGCTTTCGTCAGCTCCGGCAAATTCTTCTCGGGCCGCGCCGAAGGCCGGCGGCAGGATCGAGGGATCGAAGCCGGCAGGCACCTCGCTGTCAGCCTCGGCCCGGACCCGGCCTTCGCGGCGTGGGCGCAGGCCCCGGCTGGGCCGGTTGTCGCGCACGAACGGATTCTCGGCCGGTTCATAGACGCTGGCCGGCTGGGTTTCGGGTTCGTCCGCGACCAGGCCGGTCTCGGCCGGCTCGTCAGCCCGGAATTCGCGTTCGCGGCGCGGTTGGCGTTCCTGGCGGGGACGATCGTCGCGCTGGCGATCATCCCGGGGCCGATCCTCGCGCTGGCGCTCGTCGCGTTCGCCACGGTCAGCGCGATTGCCCCGCTCGGAGCGGTCATATTGCTCGACCCGGCCGTAGCCCTGATCGTAGCCCTGTTCACCGCCGGCAAGTTCGGCTGCATCCTCGCCCTCTTCGCCGCCTTCCTGCCACCGGTCGTCGCGGCGCTGGCGCTGCTCTTCCTGGCGCGAACGCGAATCGGCGAGCACGCGGAAGTAGTGATCGGCAAACTGGAGGTAGTATTCCTCGGTCACCCGATCGCCGTTGAGATGGGCATCGTGAGCAAGTTTGCGGTACTTTTCCAGCAGCTGCGGCGCGTTGCCGCGAGCCCGGCTGTCAATGCGGTTAAGCTGCTGCCCGCCGCCCTGCGGCCGGTTATTGCCGCGGCCGCGCCGACGGTTGTTGTTGCCACGATTGTTATTCAAGGGTGACGTTCCTTCACCGGATCGCCGTTGGCCTGATGATCAATTGCCGGCCGGCGATGCGCTTGCGCTAAGTGCACCGCGGGCTCCGTTATGGCCTGAGCGGTGTCCCGACATCTGCGCTGTCTGCGGCCCCCATGGCCGCCCTGATGCAAATGCTGGAGCTTGGACCGGCAGGAGAGGATAATCCGTCTATCCGCTGGTCTGAGCCCGATCTAGGGACTCACTGGCCCATTGCCAAGCCATTTCTTGGTGCAGGGCAGCATTATCCCCGCATGAGTTGGACGACACGGTCGCGCCCGGCAAGGTCGCGGTGCACGCGGCTGGCCAAACCGGCATCTGCCGCGAGCCTGCCCACGGCCGCGGCCTGGGCCGGCCCGATCTCGAGGAAGGCCACGCCGCCGGGCAGGATGAGACCGGGCAGGGCGGGGATCAGCCGACGGTAATCGTCAAGGCCGTCGCTCCCGGCAAACAGGGCACCGGCCGGTTCATAGGCGCTCACCGAAGGCGCAAGAGCAGCATCGGCTTCCACATAGGGCGGATTCGCGAGGACGAGGTCGAAACCGGCCAGCCCGGCGGTCCAGCCGGCAGTGGTCCAGTCCCGTTGGAGGAAGGCGCTGCGCGCAGCCAGCCCGAGCGACTTCGCATTGCCGCAGGCGACCGCAAGGGCGGCGGCCGAACGGTCGATCCCCACCCCGTGCGCTTTCGGGAGCGCGGTCAGCACGGCGAGCAGCAGGGCTCCCGAACCTGTCCCGCAATCGAGCACTTGCCGGGCATCGGGGCGGGCCGCGATGGCAGCGTCGACCAGCGTCTCGCTATCCGCCCGGGGGATCAGCACGGCCGGGCTCACGCGGAAGGCATGGCCATGGAACTCCTGCATCCCGGTGATGTAGGCGACCGGCTCGTGCGCGGCGCGGCGCTGTATCAGCAATGCGAATTGCGCCGGCGCTGTATCGCTCATGCACCGCAGCAGCAAGTCGGATCGGCTGACGCCCAGGGCATGGGCCATCAGCACCTCGGCATCGAGACGGGCCGTGTCGGAGGTTGTCGCCAGTTGCCGGGCCGCATCGCGGATGGCTTCGGCGACTGTCGGCTCAGGCATCCATCGCCGCCAGGCGCTTGGCCTGATCCTCGGCGATCAGCGCATCGACCAGTTCACCGAGGCCGGGCCCGGCGAGGACCTCTGGCAGGCGGTGCAAGGTGAGGTTGATGCGGTGATCGGTGACCCGGCCTTGCGGGAAGTTATAGGTACGAATGCGTTCCGAGCGGTCGCCGCTGCCGACCATGGCCTTGCGCGCCTCGGCTTCGGCGCCCTGGGCCTCGTCGCGCATCTTCTCGTAGAGGCGCGCGCGCAGGACCTGCATGGCCTTGGCCTTGTTCTTGTGCTGGCTGCGCTCGTCCTGGCAGATCACGACGAGGCCGCTTGGCAGGTGGGTGATCCGCACGGCGCTGTCGGTCGTGTTGACGTGCTGGCCGCCGGCGCCCGAGGCGCGGTAGATATCGATCTTGAGGTCCTTGTCTTCAATCTCGACATCGACCTCGTCAGGCTCGGGCAGGACGGCGACCGTTGCCGCCGAGGTATGAATGCGCCCGCCGCTTTCGGTGACGGGCACGCGCTGGACCCGGTGGACACCGCTCTCGAACTTCAGTTTGGCGAACACGCCAGGGCCGTTGATCGAAGCGATTGCT
>DASTGC010000158.1:0-2957 GCA_035719485.1 Novosphingobium sp. | reverse complement strand
TGCCGGTGCCAAGCTCGAGGGTCGTCGTGGCCGCTGCGGCGATGCCGAGCATCACAAACGGGTCGGGGAGTTCGGTCAGCACCTGCGGCATGGGACCATGACTACGGTAGGTTGCCGAAGGGTCACTGGGGATGACAGTGTGGTCAGGTACGAACAGGGCGTCGAAACCTGAAGCTTCGATCGCCTGCGCAAGTTCAGTGACGCCGATCGACCTGGCCGAGAAAAAGAAGCTCAGACCGATTTTCATACCCTGCTCCTCCGCCCGGCCTCCTGGCGATCCTGTCTTGCGTCGCAGTTTCAGGCAGCGGCAAATCCAATCTGGGTCAGTGATTCCGCCACAGCGTCTATATCATATCCTCCCGGCTATGGCACCGGATCAACTTCCCGGCCCCGGCCATGCCAGAGAATGCGTCCGCCGCCCTATCAGGCAGCGGACGTAAGCCCGGACATGCAATGACCCCACGGGGGTCATTGCCGTTAGAGCGGAGACTCGCCCTTGAAATTGGGTGACCGCTTCTCCCGCAGGGACGCCATGCCTTCAAGCACGTCGGGGCCTGTGAAATTCAGGAACTCGAGCGCTAGCGACGCATCGAAAGTCGGGCCCATCTGGCGCAGCCAGTTGTTGAGCGAATACTTGGTCCACCGGATCGCTGCCGCTGGGCCGGCCGCCAGGCGCGACGCGATCTCAAGCGCCTTGGCATCAAGCTCCTCGTCTTCGACGGCGAGTGAGATGAGGCCGATCTCCTCCGCCTTCGCACCAGTAACCGGGTCGCAGAGGAGCAGATAGTATTTGGCCCGCGCGAGACCGCACAGCAGCGGCCAGACAATTGCGGCGTGATCGCCCGCGGCGACTCCGAGGCGGGTGTGGCCGTCGATCAATCTGGCACCCTTCGTAGCGATCGAGACGTCGGCCAATAGACCGCACACCAATCCGGCGCCCACGGCTGGCCCGCGCATGGCGCTTACGATCGGCTTGGAGCAGTTGATGACGTTGTAAACGATGTCCCGCGCCTCTTTCCAGCCGCGCGCGCGCTCATCGAAGTCGTTGATGATGCCCTCGATCATTTCGAAGTCACCCCCCGCCGAGAAGGCCTTGCCCGCACCCGTGAGAATGACGGCGGAGACGTCGGGATCGGCATCGATATCGCGCCAGATTCTGCCCAGTTCATCATGCATGATACTGTCGGCAGAATTCAGCGATTCCGGATTGTTCATCACGACCCGAAGGACACGCGGAGCCGCAAAATCGATCAGCAACCTCTGATAACTTGAATAACGCTCACTCATGCTTCTATCTCCCGAACAGTATTGTTCATGCCCACTGTGCCCGCCGAAGCGATTTGCGCATTCGGGGCGCGCTAGTCAGGGTTTCAACGCGCACCAAGGCCTGCATTGCCTTGCCCCGCCAAGGTCAGCCAAAACTTTTCGGTGACCAAGTGACCTCGACGAACGACTGCAGCTAAATGCTGCAGGCTCGTTGCACACGGCGACTGGCCGCAGCGGTGGCACTGGACGAACCGGTCAGCCAACGTTAGGCCTGCAGAACGGGGCGCAAAGGAGCGCTGGCGGTCAAGCGAAAGGAGCGGTTGTGAGCGGATTACGGGATCACAAGAAGAATTATATCCGCTCCGGTGGTGTGCAGGGACATATAATCGATCTGCGTGAAATGAATGGTCCATACGTCGCAACTCACTGCTTGATCCGTTACATCGGTCGGAAGAGCGGAAGGACCCGCATCACTCCCTTGTTCTATGGCTGCATTGGCGGAGAAATCATTCTCGTTGCGTCTTTCCTCGGCTCTGAAAAGCACCCAAAGTGGTATCTTAATCTCCTTGAATCGGACACGATCGACTTTCAGATTGCCACCCAGGCCTTTCGCGGAACCTGGCGCGAAGCCGAGGGCAAGGAGCGGGAAAAACTCTGGACCTTTATGGTCGACAACATGCCGTCCTATTCAGACTACCAGCAGAAAACAGAGCGCCGTTTTCCGATAATCGTCGTTCAGGGCCAAGAAGCCATTCCCGTCTTTACCGAAGCTGATCTGGCTTGATCTGCAGGCCGGTCAGCTGCGTTCAAAGATCGCAGAAAGACCCTGACCTCCGCCGATACACATCGTCTCGATGCCATATCGGACATCGCGCCGCTCCATCTCGCGCAACAGCGTGGCGAGAATTCGCCCACCGGTCGCACCGACAGGGTGGCCGAGCGAGATGCCTGAGCCATTTACGTTGAGCCGTTGGTGGTCATCGGCGGTGAAATTCCACTCGCGCAGACAAGCGAGCACCTGGCTGGCGAACGCCTCGTTGAGCTCGATGAGATCGATGTCTTTCAACGACAGGTCAGCCCGCGCCAAGGCCTTGGCAGTGGCGGGAACCGGCCCGATCCCCATGGTCTCGGGCGCGCAGCCGGCAACCGCCCAGCTCTTGAGCGTCGCCAGCGGCTTCAAGCCGTACTTCTCCGCCGCCTGGCGCGTGCACACGATGCAGACCGATGCGCCGTCGTTCTGGCCGCTCGCATTGCCGGCGGTAACGGTCGATTCCGCATCCTTGCCTAAGTAGATCGGTTTCAGCTTGGCCAGCGCTTCCATGGTCAGGCCGGCGCGCGGATGTTCGTCGGTATCGATCACGCTGACGTTGCCTTTGCGATCCGTGACGGTCACCGGGATAATTTCCTGCGCGAACACGCCGGATTGCTGTGCGGCAATCGCCTTGGCGTGCGAATTCAGCGCAAGAACATCCTGCTCCTCGCGCGGGATTCCATACTGCCTGCGAAGATTCTCCGCTGTCTCGATCATGCCACCGGGCACGGGGTGATGCTTGCCGCCGGCCATGACCCGGCCCCGGGCGAGGCTGTCATGCAGCATCAAGCCTTCGCCGGACGCCCCATACCGCGCCTGATGCGTGAAGAAGGAAGCGTTGCTCATCGATTCAGCGCCGCCTGCGACCACGAGATCTGCC
>DASTGC010000157.1:0-8155 GCA_035719485.1 Novosphingobium sp. | reverse complement strand
GCCCGGCTGCTCGAGCTCGAGCCTCATCAGGCCGGAAACGGCGCCGCCAATGATCCCCGCGAAGATCGCGAAGACCAGGTAGAGCGTGCCGATGTCCTTGTGGTTGGTCGACATGAACCAGCGGGCGAAGAAGCCCGGCTTGTGATCATGGTCGTGCGCGTGGTCGTGCGCGTCGCCGTGAGCCTGGAAGGTCTCTGCGGTGGTAGCCATGGTGCGTTGCCTCGTTTCTGGGCGAGATCAGGCGGCGGGAGCCGCGGATTCGGTGGCAGCAGCTTCGGCGGCGCCAGCGGCTTCGCTGGCGGCCGGAGCAGCGGCGGCAGCCGGAGCAGCGGCGGCCGGAGCGGCAGCGGCGGCGGCGGCCGGCTTCTTCAGGTGATCGATCGTGCCGCCCTGCGAGAGGACCCACGCATTGAACTTATCACGCGGGAGCGCCTCGACCGCGATCGGCATGTAGCCGTGGCGCGCGCCGCACAGTTCCGAGCACTGGCCGTAGTACACGCCGGGCTTCTCGATGAAGAGGACCTTCTCGTTCACGCGGCCGGGAACGGCGTCTAGCTTGAACCACAGCGAGGGCACGGCGAACGAGTGGATCACGTCGGCACCCACGGTCTGCAGGCGGATCGGCTCACCCACCGGGAGGACAAGGCGGTTGTCAACCCCGAGCTTGGCCGGCTCGCCCCGCTTAACCGCCTCATCATCGGGCAGCATGTTGGAGATGACTTCCACGCCGCCGTTGTCCGGATAGGAATAGGTCCAGAACCACTGGTTGCCGGTGGCCTTGACGGTCAGCGCGTTTTCCGGGGCCGGCTTGTACTGGCGGGCGAGCAGCGTGATCGACGGGATAGCGATGCCGACCAGGATCAGCACGGGCACCAGGGTCCAGACGACCTCGATCAGGGTGTTGTGGCTGGTGCGCGACGCAACCGGGTTGGCGCGCTTGTTGAAGCGGGCGACGACGATCAGGAGCAGCACCAGCACGAACAGGCTGATCACGGTGATGATCGGCATGAGGATCGCATCGTGCATCCACAGCGCATAGTGTCCGGTGGGCGAGAACTGCTGCTGGAAGCCGATCGCGCCGTCGACCGGCTGGCCGATGCCGGGAACCGGCTTCATCGGCACGTAGGAGCCGGCGGCGGTGGTTGCGGTAGCGGCGGCTTCGGCCGCTTTCTCCGCAGCCCGGGCCAAGGCGGCCTGCGGCAGCGCCGCGATCCCCAGACCCAGTGCCGCGATGGCCGATCCCGCGCGGCGGGCATGTTCCCCGATGTTCATCAGTCTTGCGCTTTCGCTTTTCCTATTGGGCGAAGAGCCCCGGTCCACAAATTCTTCGCGCGCCCAGTGCCCCCGGGACGCAGGTTTGGCTGGGCCTATACGCGCGCTTGCGGGGCACCTCAAGCGCCTCTAGGGGATTATTTTCGACCATGTGCACAGCGGCTCAAATGGCGGTAAACTGCGCCTCGCGCGGCAATCCGGAGTGAGCCTGCCCCATTACGACGGAGATTCGATCCCAATGCAGGAAGATGACGTACTGGCCGAGTTCCGGGCCTCCAAGGCCCTGCTGGAAGGCCATTTCCTGCTCTCGTCGGGGCGCCACAGCGCCCATTACCTGCAATGCGCGCGGGTGCTGATGAATCCCGAAAGGGCAGGCCGGCTGGCCGTCGCGCTCGCCGCCGCCCTTCCCCGCGACCTGCGCCGGCAGATCACCAGGGTGGTCTCCCCGGCGATGGGGGGCGTGATCATCGGCCACGAAATGGGCCGCGCCCTTGGGGTCGACGCCATGTTCGTCGAGCGGCCCACCGGAACCTTCGAGCTGCGCCGCGGCTTTGCCCTTGAACCGGGCGACAAGGTTCTGATGGTGGAAGATGTGGTGACGACCGGCCTCTCCAGCCGCGAGGCGATCAAGGCGATCGAGGCAGCCGGAGGCGAGGTGATTGCCGCGGCCGCGCTGGTTGATCGTTCGGGCGGTACGGTGGACCTCGGCGTGCCGTTCACCGCGCTGATCGCACTCAACTTCCCGACCTATGCGCCCGACGAGGTGCCGGAATCGCTCGCCGCCACTCCGGCGATCAAGCCCGGCAGCCGGGCGGCCTGACGGCGGCGGCGCAGGTGCTTCCAGCCAGGCTCAGGCTCGGGGTCAACATCGACCACGTTGCGACCATTCGCAACGCGCGCGGCGGCGACCATCCCGATCCGGTCCGCGCGGCCGAGATCGTCGCGGCGGTCGGCGGCGACGGGATCACGGCGCACCTGCGCGAGGATCGCCGCCATATCCGCGACGAGGATATCGCCCGCATCCAGGCGGCGACCGACCTGCCCCTGAACTTCGAGATGGCGGCGACAGACGAAATGGTCGACATCGCCCTGCGCCATCGTCCCCATGCCGCCTGCATCGTCCCCGAACGGCGCGAGGAACGGACCACCGAGGGCGGGCTCGACGCGGCCGGCCAGCACAACCGCCTCGCCCCGATCGTCGCGCGCCTCTCGGACGCGGGCATCCGCGTCAGCCTGTTCATCGCCCCGGAGGCGCGGCAGATCGAGGCCGCGATCCGCCTCAAGGCCCCGGTCGTCGAACTCCACACCGGCGAATATGCCCATGCCACCGAAGGCGAGCAGCGCGCCGTCAAACTCAAACGCATCGCCGATATGGCCGCCCTCGCCGCCCGCAACGGCATCGAGCCCCATGCCGGCCACGGCCTGACCTACGACAATGTCCAGGCCATTGCCGCCATCCCCCAGCTGGCCGAGCTCAACATCGGCCACTACCTCATCGGCGAGGCGATCTTCACCGGTCTCGACCATGCCGTGCGTCGCATGCGCGAGCTGATGGACGCGGCGCGGTGAACAGGGAAAGAAGCTGGGCCCCGGATCAGGTCCGGCGCGATGCCCTGAAGGGGTTGGTGTGATCATCGCCATCGGCTCAGACCTCTGCAACATCGAGCGGATCAAAGCCTCGCTGGACAGGTTCGGCGAGCGGTTCGAGGCCCGCGCCTTCACCCCGCTCGAGCGCGCCCGCGCCGCGGAGCGCCCGATGACCCGGGCCGGCACCCTCGCCAAGCGCTTCGCCGCCAAGGAAGCCTTTGCCAAGGCGCTCGGGACGGGGCTGATGCGCGACGGCGTTTTCATGACCGACATCGGCGTGGTCAATTCCCCATCCGGCGCCCCTGCCCTCGCACTTACGGGCGGCGCGGCGGCGCGGCTGGCGTCTATGATTCCCGCCGGGCACGAGGCGGTTGTCCACCTTACCCTCACCGACGATCATCCCTGGGCCCAGGCCTTCGTGGTGATCGAGGCCCGCCCGCTGTGACCGACCAGACCGAGAAAGCCCCAGACCCAGTGACCATCCCTGAAGACAAGCCACACAAGGGCATCGACTGGCTCGCCGAGATCCGCGGCCTCGCGCTCATGCTGCTGGCGGTGCTGGCGTTCCACAGCTTCGTCGCCAAGCCGTTTTACATTCCCTCGATCTCGATGATGCCCAACCTGCTGGTGGGCGACCGGCTGGTGGTCTCCAAGTGGCCCTATGGGTGGAACTGGTCCTCGGCCTCGTTCCACGTGCTGCCGCGCGGGACCTGGCGGGTCTTCGGAGGCACGCCCGAATATGGCGATATCGTCATCGTTGTCCCGCCGAACCGCACGGACGACCTGATCAAGCGCGTGGTCGCCCTGCCCGGCGACCGCATTGCCGTCGTCAATGGTCAGATCATCCTCAACGGCAAGCCCGTCCCGCAGACCGTCGAACCGCCGGTGCGAATCCCCGCTGACGACCAGCTCACCTGCGACAACGGCATGGGCCCGCAGTCCTGCTACGACGACTTCGTGCAGTATCGCGTGCGGCTGCCCAGCGGCAAGGAGGTCTACGAGCTGCCGACCTACCGCGAGACCCTGCCCAACGGCGCGACCTACCAGATCATCGACCATGTCGACCAGACGCTCGACCATTTCCGCGAGATCACCGTCCCTCCCGGCCACGTCTTCCTGATGGGCGACAACCGCGACCATTCGGCCGACAGCCGCGCTCCGGTCTGGGAAAACGGGCTGGGCGGCCCGGTGCCCCTGTCCGACATCGGCGGCCGGGCCGAGTTCATCACCTTCTCGCTCAACGGCAGCGAAAGCCTGAACCCGCTGACCTGGTGGGGGGCCTTGCGCGGCGACCGCGCCTGGCACACCCTGCGACCGCCGCTCGTCAAGGGTGCGCACTGATCACAAGGGGCTGATGCCATGTCCGGTGAAATCGACCAGGAGGCCGCGCCGCTCGGCACGACTCCCGCCGCGCCCATGCCCCACCGCGCCGGGCCGACCGACTTCGCCAGCGATGCCGTGCGCGACGAGGCGACCCGCGCGGCGATCTGGATCGGCATGGCGACCCTCGTCGTCGCGATAGTCTTCATGGCCCAGCCCCTGCTGGTGATCTTCGCCGGCCTCGTCTTTGCCGCGATGATTGACGGCGGCGCGCGCCTGCTCGGCAGGGTGCTGCCGATCGGGCGCGGCTGGCGGGTCCTGCTCGTCCTGCTGAGCGCGGTAGCGTTCCTCGTCTGGACCCTGTGGTTCGCCGGCAGCCAGCTGACCGCGCAGGCCGCGCAACTGCCCGCCACGGTCGAGGCCCAGGGCCAGCGCCTGCTCGTCTGGCTCCAGGCCCATCACGTGAAGATCGGCGACGCCGATCTCGGCAACTTCGTCCAGCAGGCGGTCGGCGGGGTCGGGCACGTCACCCGGATCATGGGCGGGATCCTGGGCGGGGCGACAACCCTGTTCCTCGTCCTCGTCCTCGGGATCTATCTTGCAGCCGAGCCGCGGCTCTACCAGCGCGGCGTCGCCTGGCTGCTGCCGATCGATACGCGCGAGCATTTCCAGGGCACGGCTGCACTGATGGGCCGCAGCTTGCGTATGCTGATGTTCGGCCGCCTCATCGGGATGAGCGTTGAAGGCGTCGGCACCTGGCTCCTGCTGTGGGTCTATGGCGTGCCGATGTCCGGCCTGCTCGGGCTGTTGACGGGCCTCCTCGCCTTCCTGCCCAACATCGGCGCACCCATTTCGGGTGTCATCATGATCCTCGTCGGCTTCTCCGGCGGGACGAGCATGGGGCTCTACTGCATCGCGGTCTATGTCACCGTCCAGACCATCGACGGCAATGTGATCGTGCCGATGGTGGCGAAGAAGACGGTGGACCTTGCACCCGCCCTGGTGCTCGGCGCGCAGCTGGTGATGGGCGCCCTGTTCGGCATTCTCGGCCTGGCCCTCGCCGATCCGCTGGTGGCCATGATCAAGATCTGGCTGGAGCGCCGCTCCGATCGCATCGCCAAACTGGCGGCCGAGGGCGGACCCGCCTGAAGCGATGGCCCGCAGGTTCCTCTATCTCATCGCCGTGCTGGTGGTGCTGGTCTTCACCGGGCGACTGGCGCTGACCTTCTATGGCGACCGGCTGATGGGCCTCGCGCTGGTCCCGCGCGGCGGCTTCGAGGCGCAGCCGGCGCTGGCCGCCAATACCTATGGCGATCCGGCGCAGTGGTATTCCCGCCCCGGCGCAGCCAACGATCCCACCCGGCTGCGCCCCGCCGGCCTGGCCGCAAGCGAAGCGCCGCTCCCGGCGGCCGTCTTCTTCATCCACCCGACCTCCTACTTCGCCCCGGCCCACTGGAACGCGCCTTCGGGCGATCCCGATGCCGAACGGATGGCCCGGCTGATGGTCGGCGGCATGGCCAGCGCCTTCAACGCCAGCGATCAGGTCTGGGTGCCGAAGTACCGGCAAGCAACGTTCGGCGCCCTCATCGCCGACCGGCCGGAGCGCACCCAGGCACTTGACCTTGCCTATGGCGATCTGCGCGAGGCCTTCCATGCCTTCCTCGCCGCCGTGCCCGCCGATCGCCCGATTGTCCTCGTCGGCCACAGCCAGGGCGCGCTGCATCTGAAGCGCCTGCTGCGCGACGAGGTGACGGGCAAGGCCCTCGCCCGCCGCATCGCCGCGGCCTACGTGATCGGCTGGCCCGTCTCGCTGACGCATGACCTGCCCGCCATGGGCCTGCCCGCCTGCACCGCCCCGGACCAGCCGGGCTGCGTGGTGTCGTGGCTGTCCTATGCCGAACCGGCCGATCCGAAGCTCACCCTCGCCGCCTACGCCCGTTTCCCGGCGCTTGACGGCGAGGCGCCCGGAGGTTCGCCCTTCCTCTGTTCCAATCCGCTGACCGGCCGCATGGGCGGGAGCGCGCCCGCGAGCGCGAACCGCGGCACGCTGGTACCCGACGTGACGATGACCAGCGGCCAGCTGGTCCCCGCCACAGTCCCAGCCCGCTGCGCGGCGAACGGCTTCCTGCTGATCGGGCCGCCGCCAGTGATGGGACCCTACGTGCTCCCCGGCAACAATTACCACGTCTACGACCTGCTGCTGTTCTGGGCGAACCTGCGCGCCGATGTCGCCGCGCGCGTCGCCGCTTGGAAACCGCAATGAGCGTGGTGACCGCCAACTGCGCCGAATTCGGCGCGGCCCTGCCCGAAGGCGGCGCCCTGCTCGGGCTCGACCTTGGCACCCAGACCATCGGCACCGCCTTTGCCGATGCGGGCTGGCGCTTTGCCTCGCCGGGCAAGACCCTGAAGCGCGGCAAGTTCGGGGCAGACAAGGAAGCCCTCGCCGCCCTGATCCGCGAGCGGTCGATCCGCGGTATCGTCATCGGCCTGCCGCTCAACATGGACGGCAGCGAAGGCCCCCGCAGCCAGTCCAGCCGCGCCTACGCCCGCAACCTGACCGCGCTTGGCCTGCCCGTCCTGCTGTGGGACGAACGCTGGTCAACCATGGGCGCAGAACGCGGCCTCATCGAACAGGACATGAGCAGGGCGAAGCGCGCCGAACGCATCGATTCGGCCGCGGCGGCGGTAATTCTGCAAGGCGCGATCGATGCGTTGGCCGGAGCGGCGTTCTAGGGCCTTTCTTCGCACGACACGAACGTCCGTCTAAAATGGGCTTAGGCCGCCACCAACGCCGCCCGCCTTGTCCTGGCTTCCATTTCGACCATTCGGCTGCCCGATGCCTCCGCCGCCGCCCATACCCGATCGCGCGCTGCCGCATCGCACTGCCGCGCGGCCAGGGCATCCCAGGCGGTCACCCGCAGGCGGTCGCTCGGATGGCTGCGGGCGAAAGTCTCGGCAAGGTCCAGCGCCTCGCCCGTGCCCAGGGCCACGGCCAGCCGCAGGAAGGTTTCCGATGGCCCCGAATCCACGTTCTGCGCTATCGTCCCCTGCTCCACGTCGAAGGTATACTGGTCGAGCCAGCGGATCGCCGGGACGGCGTGCATCACGTTGAGCGAGACCGACAGGCTGTCCGCCGGCAATTGCAGGTGAACATCGACGTGGGCGCGATAAAGCATGATCCGGTCGGGTTCGAGCCGGTGGCGCCCGGTGTGGCGCAGCCTGACCGGCTCACCCGCCCAGCCGGTCACCCCGTCATAGTCGTATTCGTAGAACTCGCTCCAGTACCCAGGGCCGAAGTAGCCGTGCGTAAGAAAAGAGAAATTGTGATCGTGCGGCAGGCCATAGACGAAGGATTCATTGCCGCTGGCGCCGAGCAGGCCTTCGTCGCGGCCTGGCCAAATCGCACAGCGCAGGAACGAGGAAGCGCCCGGTGCGGTCAGCATGATCACCTGCGGGCCATAGGCCTGGGCCATCTCATCACGGTGGCGCTCGGCCAGCGACTGCACCAGCAGGTCGCCTAGGAAATCGCGGTTGTTGCCAAGCCGCCGCAGCCATAGCACAGCGTAATCGAGGCTTTCGGGCTCGGCCGGATCGAACGGCACCGCATCAAGCGCGGCGGCGCAGTCCCCGAGGGAGCAGGCGGCGGCATCGGCCACGTCGATCAGGCAGGGCATGGGTCAAGCTCCGCAAGCACGGGGTAGGATTCGAGCAGTTGCGCGCGCAGGGCGCCGGCGGGAACGGCCAGCGGGTCATCGGCGCTGCGGGCGAGAGTGCAGACTGCGCGAAATCCCGCCGCCGTGTCGAGACCAAGGCATTCGCGCAGGGCCTGCCAGCGCAGGCTGTCGCCCCGCCCGCTCTCGAGCGCGATCCCGGCCAGTTCGGGCGCGGCATCGGCACGGCGCATGCGGCCGAGCAGGGCAGCCGCCAGTTCCAGCCGGCTTTCGCGTGGATCAGAGGCGGCCTGGTGGATCAGCTG
>DASTGC010000156.1:0-7101 GCA_035719485.1 Novosphingobium sp. | reverse complement strand
GGTCATGGTGCTCGATTTCGCCCGGTTCATGCCGCCGACGCTCGTGGCGCGGCGGATCGAGGACGTGAAGGAGTTCCAGGCGCGGATGATCGCCAAGGGCATGGGCGGCGACCTCGTGATCAAGCCGTTGCATGGCAATGGCGGCAAGGCCGTGTTCCGCATACCGGCCGATGGCTCCAATCTCGGTGCGCTGATTGAGATGTTCCACAATGCCTGGGTCGAACCGTTCATGGTCCAGCCGTTCCTCCCGGGCGTGGCCAAGGGCGACAAGCGGATCGTGCTGGTTGACGGGGTCTATGCCGGGGCGATCAACCGGCGGCCGGGGGCGGGCGAGTTCCGCAGCAACCTCGCTGTGGGTGGGTCGGCCGAGGCCACCACCCTTACCGCCCGCGAGGAGGAAATCTGCGCGGCCATGGGCCCGGTGCTCAAGGAGAAGGGCCTGGTCTTCGTCGGCATCGACGTGATCGGGGGCGAGTGGCTGACCGAGATCAACGTGACCAGCCCGACCGGGATCGTCGCGATCGACCGGTTCAACGGGAGCGATACCGGGGGGATGATCTGGGACGCGATCGAGGCGCGGCACGGGGCGATGCTGAAAGGTTGAGTTTTGAGTGCGGGGGCTTCGACAGGCTCAGCCTGAGCGGGAATTTGATGCAATGACATCCGCTCGTCCTGAGCTTTTCGAAGGATGCTCGCGCAACGCCGGAACACTATGAACGACTGGATCATCCGCCTGATCGAGGCCGGCGGCTACTGGGGCATCCTGTTCCTGATGGCGCTGGAGAACATCTTTCCGCCGATCCCCTCCGAGCTGATCATGGGGCTGGGCGGGGTGGCCGTTGCGCGCGGGTCGATGACGTTCTGGCCGCTGCTGCTGGTGGGGACGGTGGGTTCCACCTTGGGCAATTACTGCTGGTTCCTGATCGGCGACCGATTCGGCTATGTGCGCCTGCGGCCGTTCGTGGCGCGGTGGGGGCGGTGGCTGACGCTGGAGTGGCATGACGTGGAGGAGGCGACCGCCTTCTTCCGCCGGCACGGACAGTGGGTGATCTTCGTGATGCGCTTCTCGCCGTTCATGCGCACGATGATCTCGCTCCCGGCGGGGCTGGCGCACATGAAGCACTTGCGGTTCCTGGCTTTCACCTTCGCCGGGGCGGCGGTGTGGAACACGCTGCTGATCCATGGCGGCAGGTTGATCGCGGGCTATCTCGCCGGGTTCGAGAGCGTGGTCGGCTGGTCGCTGGCGACGCTGACCGGCGGGTTCGTGGCCTGGTACGTGTGGCGGGTGGCGACCTGGTCGCCGCGCGAATAGCGGCTTTAGGAACTTACGCCGCCTTCTGACAATTCTCTCAGCAAAGACTTGAGCTTAGGAGAGAATGTCATGCGTTCTGCGCTGTTGTGGCTGATTGGCGTGCCGATCCCGATCATCCTGCTGCTGGCAATGTGCACCCATCATTTCTGAGGCGGGTCACTGTTCGCGCGGGTGGGCGCTGCGATAGACGTCGAGGAGGGTGGCGGCATCGACCCTGGTGTAGATCTGGGTCGAGCCGAGGCTGGCGTGGCCGAGCAGTTCCTGCAGCGAACGCAGATCGGCCCCCGCGCCGAGCAGGTGGGTGGCGAAGGAGTGGCGCAAGGCGTGGGGCGTGGCCGTGGCCGGCAGGCCGAGGGCGCGGCGGGCGCTGGCCATGGCCTTCTGCACCACGCCTTGGGAAAGCGGCCCACCCTTGGCACCGCGAAACAGCGGTGCGGATTTCTCCAGCGGCCACGGGCACTTGCTGACGTAGTCCATGACGCCGTCGCGGACGATCGGAAGCAGGGGGACGAGCCGCTGCTTGCCGCCCTTGCCGGTGACTGTGATCGTCTCGCCCAGCGGCAGGGCCGCGGCGGTGAGGGAAAGCGCCTCGGCGATGCGCAGGCCCGCGCCGTAAAGCAGGAGGAGGACGGCGCGGTTGCGCGCGCCGATCCAGTCGTCGCCGGCGAGGTCGTCGACCATAGACATGACCCCGACGGCCTCGTCGGGGGTAACCGGGCGGGGCAGGCCCTTCTTGATCCGGGGTCCGCGCAGGCGGGGCGGGGCGGCATCGGGCTGGCCGGCCTGTTCGCGGGCGAAGGCGAGAAATCCTTTCAAAGCAGACAGTTCTCGGGCGGTGGAGACATTGCCAAGGCCTTCGCCGCGGCGGGCGGCGAGGTGGCGGCGCAGGTCGGCGGCGTTCAGCCGGGCGACGGCGGGCCAGTCCTGCAGCTGCAGGCTTTCAAGCAGGCGCGAGGCGGTGGCGACATAGGCGCGGACGGTGTGGGGGGAGCGGCGGCGGCCGAGAGCGAGGTGATCGTGCCACGATCCCAGCAGCCTGGCGCGGCTGTGGAGGGCCTCGCTCATGCGGCGAGGAGGCTTTCGGCGACCAGTTCGCCGAGCAGGGCATCGAGGACGGGCATCCCCGCCTCGGTGACGCCAAGGCGGCCGCCGTCGCACCAGACGAGACCCTGCTGCAACGGCACTACAAGGCCCTTGCAATCAACCAGCTCCGCTTCCGCAAGACCGAAGCGGGCGGAGAGGGCGGCAAGGTCGATCCCTTCGGCGAGGCGCAGGCCCATCAGCAGGGCTTCGCTGGCCTGTTCGGAGCGGCCGAGCGAGCGTTCCTCGGCGAGGCCGTGACCCTGGGCGGCGATGCTCTCGAGCCAGTTCTCGGGCTTGCGGTGGCGCACGGTGGCCATGCCGTTGCGGCGGCCGTGGGCGCCGGGGCCGATGCCGAGGTAATCCTGGTAGCGCCAGTAGGCGAGGTTGTGGCGGCTCTCCTCGCCCGGACGGGCGTGGTTGCTGATCTCGTAGGCGGGGAGGCCGGCCTGGGCGGTCATTTCGCGGGTGAGGGTGAAAAGGTCGGCGGCGGCATCGTCGTCGAGGGGGGTGAACTGGTTCTGGCGGACCATGGTGGCGAAGCGGGTGCCGGGTTCGATTGTCAGCTGGTAGAGCGAGAGGTGGCCGGTGCCAAAGGCGAGGGCGCGGGTGAGTTCGGCCTGCCAGGATTCCGGCGTGTGCTCCGGGCGGGCGTAGATCAGGTCGAAGCTGACGCGCTGGAAGTGGGCTTGGGCGGATTCGAGGGCCTTGAGGCTTTCGGCGACATCGTGGAGGCGGCCGAGGAAGCGCAGGGCTTCGTCGTCCAGCGCCTGGAGGCCGAGGCTGACGCGGTTGACGCCGGCCTTGGCAAGGTCGGCAAACTTGCTCGCTTCGACCGAGGAGGGATTGGCTTCCAGGGTGATTTCGATCTTGGGTGCGAAACCCCACAGGCGCTGGGCTTCGGCGAGCAGGGCTTCGACCAGCGCGGGGGGCATGAGCGAGGGGGTGCCGCCGCCGAAAAAGACGGATTCGAGCGGTTCGGGGGTGGTGACTTGGGCTTCATGGCGCAGGTCGGTCAGGAGGGCCTGGCACCAGAGGTCATGGTCGACGCCGTCGCGGACGTGGCTGTTGAAGTCGCAGTAGGGGCACTTCTTCAGGCAGAACGGCCAGTGGATGTAGAGGGCGCGGGCCATGCGGCGGGCTCTATCATCCCCTCGCGTCATGCTGAACCTGTTTCCGCTCCGACGCCGCTCGTGCTGAGCCCGTCGAAGCACCATGCACAAGCGGGGCGCCAACACCCTTCGACAAGCTCAGGGTGAGCGGATGTGGGATATTGTGGGGCTTTCAGCCAAACTGCGCCGCCACCAGCTTGGCGAAGGCGTCGGCGCGGTGGCTGATCTGGTGTTTTTGGGCGGGATCGATCTCGGCGAAGGTTTCGCTCATGCCATTGGCGATGAAGACCGGGTCGTAGCCGAAGCCTTTGGCGCCGCGGGGGGGCCAGGTGAGCCTGCCTTGCACCGTGCCTTCGTAGACGGCCTCGCTGCCGTCGGGCCAGGCGAGGGCGAGGGTGCAGGCGAAGTGCGCAGAGCGGTCGGCCTGGGGGCCGAGTTCGCAGAGCAGGCCTTCGATCTTGCCCATGGCCATGTACCAGTCGCGGCCTTTTTCTCCTTCGAACCACTGCCGTTCCGCCCAGTCGGCGGTGTAGACACCGGGGCGGCCCGCGAGGGCCTGGACGCAGAGGCCCGAATCGTCGGCCAGGGCGGGGAGATGGGCGCCTTTCGCCGCCGCGTGGGCTTTGATGAGGGCGTTTTCGGCGAAAGTGGTGCCGGTTTCGGCGGGTTCGGGAAGGCCGAGGTCACCGGCGGACAGGCATTCGACGCCATAGGGGGCGAGGAGCGCGGAGATCTCGCGCAGCTTGCCGGCATTGTGGGTGGCGATGACGAGTTGGCCGGTGAGTTTGGGCATTTCCTTAATTCCTCTCCGTTTTTGCGGAGCACAGACGGGGAGGTGGCGCCGCGTTTTTGCACTTCGTGAAAATGGAGAGGATCTGCACCGTCAGCGGCCCACCGCCTTGGCTTGCGCCGTGAAGATGTTGTCGCAGCCTATGCGGGCGAGGCGGAGGAGGCGCAGGAGGCCTTCCTCGTCGTAGGTGGCGCCTTCCGCGGTGGCCTGGACCTCGGCAATCTTGCCGCCTTCGATCAGGACGAAGTTGGCGTCGGCATCGGCAGCCGAATCCTCGTCGTAGTCCAGATCAAGCACCGGGGTTCCCTTGAAGATGCCGCAGGAGACAGCGGCGACGCGGGCCTGGATCGGGTCTTCCTTGATGAGACCCTGGGCCATGAGTTTGTCCACTGCGATGCGCAGCGCCACCCAGGCGCCCGAGATCGAGGCGGTGCGGGTGCCGCCGTCGGCCTGGATGACGTCACAATCGAGGGTGATCTGCCGTTCGCCCAGTTTCCTGAAATCCACCACGGCGCGCAAGCTACGGCCAATCAGGCGCTGGATTTCCTGGGTGCGGCCGGACTGTTTCCCCTTGGCGGCCTCGCGGCTGCCGCGGGTGTGGGTGGCGCGCGGGAGCATTGAATATTCGGCCGTGACCCAGCCTTCGCCCTTGCCGCGCAGGAACGGCGGCACGCGCTCTTCCACCGAAGCCGTGCAGATCACCTTGGTGTGGCCGAAGGAGACCAGCACCGAGCCTTCGGCGTGTCTGGTGAAGTGGGGCTCGAAGCCGAGGGTGCGCATTTCGTCGGGAGCACGGCCGGAGGGACGCATGGAGATTCCTTGTCTGATGTGTGCAAAGCTCGGGGGCGTTTGGCGCTTCGGGCTTGAGGCTGCAAGAGCGCGGCTTACATTAGGCGCAAGAAACATGGCCAGCCTTCCCATCAACGAACTGAATGCCCGCGCCCGCGAGATCTTCCGTCTCACGGTAGAGGGGTACCTTGCCTCCGGGCAACCGGTCGGCTCAAAGGCGCTGGCCGGGGCCGGATCGGTGAACCTTTCACCCGCCTCGATCCGCTCGGTGCTGCACGACCTCGAGATGCTGGGCCTGCTGGCCGCGCCCCACACCAGCGCAGGACGAATGCCGACCGAGCTTGGCCTGAGGCTGTTCGTCGACGGCATGATGCAGGTGGCCGAGCCCACGGCGGATGAGCGCGCCGCGATCGAGCGGCGGCTGGCCGAACCCGGACCGATCGAGCAGGCGCTGGCGGCGACCAGCGCGGTTCTGTCCGAGCTTTCCGCGGCGGCGGGCGTGGTTATGGTCCCGCGACGGGAAGCGCGCCTCACGCAACTGCAACTGGTGCCGCTCAGCATTGACCAGGCACTGGCCGTTCTGGTCAGCGAGGATGGGGCAATCGAGAACCGGGTAATTCCGTTGCCACCGGGCACACCGGCTTCCAGCCTGCAGCAAGCCTCCAACTATCTCACCGCACGGCTGGCCGGACGAACCCTGGGCGAGGCGGTGGCGGCGATCCGGGGCGAGATCGATGCCGGGCGCTCGGCGCTGGATGCGGCGAGCCGCCACCTTGTCGAGCGGGGACTCGCGCTGTGGAGCCAGGATGCCCAGTCGCGGCCCGTGCTGATCGTGCGGGGGCAGGCCAACCTGCTCGACGAATCGGCGCTGGGCGACCTGGAGCGGGTCCGCTCCCTGCTGGACGACCTCGAGAACAAGCAATCCGTCGCCGCGCTGCTTGATGCGGCCCGCGAAGCCGAGGCGACGCGAATTTTCATCGGCGCCGAGAACCGGCTGTTCGCCCTTTCCGGCTCGGCGGTGATTGCCTCGCCCTATCGCGACCGCGAGGGACGGGTGGTCGGCGTGGTGGGGGTTATCGGCCCGACGCGGTTGAATTATGCCCGGGTGGTCCCCATGGTGGACTTCACCGCGCGGGCGCTCAGTGCCATGGGCGTGCCGGGCAAGCTTATCGGATAGCGGAACACAAGAACGATCATGATGGAAGAAACGACCGCACAAGCCGGCGACAGCGGCGCGGAAAACGAAAACGTGCTTGACCTGAGCGGCGCCGAAGTTGGCGATCAGGCCGATGCCGGCGAGTCCGAACTGGCCGCGCTGCGCGAGGAACTGGAAACGGCGAAGCAGGACGTGCTCTATGCCAAGGCCGAGACGCAGAACGTGCGCCGGCGAATGGAGAAGGAAGTGGCCGACAGCCGCGCCTATGCGGCGACCGCGTTTGCCCGCGACGTGCTGTCGGTGTCGGACAATCTTGCCCGCGCGCTCGATTCGATTCCCGCCGAACTGCGGGAGGACGAGAGGTTCAGGAACCTCGTTGCCGGGATCGAGGCCACGGGCCGGGAAATCGACAAGGTTTTCGCCAGCCACGGCATCAGCCGCATCGCCGCCACCGGCCTGCCGCTCGACCCGAACCAGCACCAGGCCATGCTCGAAGTGCCCTCGGCCGATGCCGAGCCGGGCACTGTCCTGCAGGAACTCCAGGCCGGTTACATGATCAAGGACCGCCTGCTGCGCCCTGCCATGGTCGCCGTCGCCAAGAAGCCGGACTGACGCCGGCTGCGGGCGACCGCGGGAACTTCCGCTCTCCATTGCCGGTTTCTTCTGCGAACAGGGCAATGGAGAACGGCACATGATTACACGGTATGTACTTCCCGCGGCGGCTGCCGGTGCGCTGGCTCTTGGCGGCTGCGCCAGCAATTACGGGGTTGAAGGCGCGGCGCTTGGCGGCGTCGGCGGCGCGCTGGTCGGCGGCGGCACCGGCGCGGTGGTCGGCGCGGCAGTGGGCGCGGCGGCGGGTTCG
>DASTGC010000155.1:0-3473 GCA_035719485.1 Novosphingobium sp. | reverse complement strand
CCAGCCCCAACCCGGGGCGGCATCCGCGCAACGTGCGGATCCTGCCGAGGTCACGGGATTTTCACTAGGGTCGCCCGAACAAGACCCCGTTCCTCCAGAGCGTGTCGAGGGACTAGTTCGAGCGGAGCGAGAACCTGCACCGCCCCGGCCTCGCTAGCGCTCGGCATAGTCCCTCGATTTCACTCGGGAGGAACGGAAGGAAAAAGGAAAAGGTCAGCTCCCGGCAAACCCCCGCGCGAGAAACCGCTCGCCCAGCGCGGCAAGGAAGGCCGCACCCTGCGGCAGCACGCTTTCGTCGACCATCATCCGGGTGGAGTGAATCCCGCAGCACTCCTGCCAGTTGTCGCCCTCGTGCGCCACGCCCAGGAAGAACATCGCCCCGGGCACCTTTTCCAGCACATAGGCGAAGTCCTCCGCGCCCATGATCGGATCGGGCAAGCGGTGGAAAGCCATGGGCCCGCACAGCTCGCGCGCCACTTCCTCGCCGAAATCCACTGCGCGGCCGTCGCAGATCGTCACCGGAAAGCCCTCGCGGATCGTCACCTCGGCGCTGAGCCCATGCGCCGCGGCAATGCCTTCGGCGAGCCGGTTGAACGCGATGTACAGCTCGCCGCGATGATCGGGGCTGAGCGTGCGCATCGTGCCGGTGAGCACGGCGCGATCGGGGATCACGTTGTGCGCCGTGCCCGCCTCGATCCTGGCCACGGTCACCACCACCGGGTCGTGGGCCGAGAACCGCCGCGTCACCATCGCCTGGAGCGCCATGACGATCTCCGCCGCGACCGGCACCGGATCGAGCGCATTGTGCGGCATCGAGGCGTGGCCGCCGCGGCCCTCGATCACCACGTCGAACTGGTCGGCCGCCGCCAGCAGCGGCCCCGCCCGACCCGCGATCAGCCCATGGGGCGCATTGGGCATGACGTGGAGCGCGAAGGCGGCATGGGGCAGCGGGTCTATCAGCCCGTCGTCGAGCATGTAGCGGGCGCCGTGGTGGCCCTCCTCGCCCGGCTGGAACATGAACTGCACGTCGCCGGCAAGCCCATCGCGCCGCGCGCAGAGCAGCCGTGCGGCACCGACCAGCATCGCCGTGTGCGCATCATGCCCGCAGGCGTGCATCGCCCCCGGGACGGTCGAGGCGAAAGCGAGGCCGGTTTCCTCCGGCATCGGCAGGGCATCCATGTCGCCGCGCAGCAGGACGCGGCGCCGATCGGGCCCCTGCGCCCCGCTCCCCCCGTGCAGGGAGGCAACGAGGCCGGTGGTGGACGGCCCCTCGCGCCATTCGAGCGGCAGATCGGCGAGGGCGGCGCGGACCTTGTCGCGCGTGAGCGGGGTGATCAGGCCGAGCTCGGGCTCGGCATGGATCGCCCGGCGCAGGGCGACGATCTCGTCGGCCAGGGCGTGGGCTTGGGTCAGCAGGGCATCGGCCATGGCGGGATGATACGCCGCCCCGCCCGCCTGTCGAGTCCGCCTCACCCCAGGCGGGCAGCGATCCGCTTGGCCGCGCGGTTGTGCGCGATGACGGAAACTGCGAGCAGCCCATTGAGCAGCACCGACTGGTAGAGGAAATACCAGAGCGGGCTGCCCGCCAGCATGGAGAGGCCGAGCACGATCGCCCGCGGGTTGGGCCCGAGCACCTTGCACAGCGCGAGCAGCGGCGGCGCCTCGGCGCGGACGGCGGCGCGGATCTCGGCAAGGCGTGCGGGATCATCCTGCGCCGCCTCCACTGCCGCATCGATCTTCAGCGCATGAGGCGTGAGCCCGGTGGCGAGCGCGAGATAGACCGAGACGATGCCGCCAAAGGCCGAGCGCCCGGTTGCCGAATCCGCGCTGTGGTTCATGCGGATCCAGCTCGTCCCGTAGACCCACCACTGGTACTGCCGACGCTGCACCTCCACGTGATTGGACTGGACGATGTGACTGAGCCCGGCCGCCCACATCCACAGCCAGGGATGGGCCGTGGGCCAGCCCGTCGGGCTCATCCCGCCGGCCAGCAGCCAGCCGAGCACGACGTAGAGCACGATGTGGCTGGAATAGTCGCACAGCCCGTCAACCATCTCGCCGATGGGGCTCGATCGCCCGGTCATCCGCGCCAGATCGCCGTCTGCGCCGTCGACCACGTGCCAGGTCATGTGCAGGACCATGCCGAGCAGCGCCGGGCCTTCGGGGAACTGGGGCCAGCTCGGCTGGGCATAGACAGCGGCCGCGGCGACGACGAAGCAGCCGCCGATCACCGAGACCATGTTGGGGGTCAGCGGCGTGCGCGCGAGGAGGCGGGCAAGCTGCCACGCCAGTGGATGATACAGGTAATGATTCAGTCCGTCCTGCAGTTCGCGCGGCCGCTGTGGCCGGCGCACGGTCCCAGGCGCTGTTCGGTTCGCGCCAGTGTCAGCCCGCTGTCTCACCCCTGTCCCTTTCGCACGATCGCGTTGAATCGCCTTCACCAAAGCGTCATAATTGCTTGCGGCATCGCCGCACCAACTATAGTTACGGCCCCCGAGCATAAGCATTCTGAACGCCTTTGGCCGCTTGCAGGGCCAATCACAACTCTCGGGGAACGCAGGGGCCAAGGATATCGTTGTTTTCCGCAAGTAGGCTGCCACCGCCACTGGTGGAGGGCAGCTGCGGGTGCAATGGTTGCTCAACCGAATAAGAATCTACGGGGGCCCGGGCGCATTGGCGCCGAGGAGTTCCCGCCTGAAGGGATCCGTTTTGATGAAGCCAATCAAGGTTGCAATCATCGGCGTCGGCAATTGCGCCAGCTCGCTGGTGCAGGGGGTTGCCTACTACCGACAGAACAACTCCGCGCAGGGCCTGATCCATGAAGTCATCGGCGGCTACGGGGCGGGCGATGTGGATTTCGTGCTCGGCATCGATGTCGACAAGCGCAAGGTCGGCAAGGACGTTGCCGAAGCAATCTTCGCCGGCCCGAACTGTACCGCCGTGTTCCAGGCCGATGTCCCGCCCACCGGTGGCAAGGTCATCATGGGCAAGATCCTCGACGGCGTGGCCGAGCACATGACCGGCATGGGCGAGCGCGGCTTCATCGTCGCCGACGAGCCGGAAGCAACCAGGGAATCGATCGTCGCCGCACTCAAGGGTTCGGGCGCCGAGATTCTCGTCAACTTCCTGCCGGTGGGCTCGGAGGAGGCGACCGAGTTCTACATGGAATGTGCGCTCGAGGCGGGCATCGCCGTGGTCAACTGCATGCCGGTGTTCATCGCCAGCCGCCCCGAATGGGAACGCCGCTTCGCCGAGAAGCGGATTCCGATCGTGGGCGACGACATCAAGGCCCAGGTCGGTGCGACGATCGTCCACCGCGTGCTCGCCAGCCTGTTCGGCGCGCGCGGCGTGACGGTCGAGAAGACCTACCAGCTCAACACCGGCGGAAACACCGACTTCATGAACATGCTCGACCGCCAGCGGCTGGGCAGCAAGAAGGAATCGAAGACCGAGGCGGTGCAGGCGATGCTGGC
>DASTGC010000154.1:0-3387 GCA_035719485.1 Novosphingobium sp. | reverse complement strand
CGGCTGCCAACTCTCGTGAAGCTTGAGCAGGCGCACCTCGGGAATGCCCACGGCCGCAGCATAGGCAACTGCTGCCTGGATCGCGGGCTGGTCGTTGCCGCCGCCCGTGGCCCCGCCCTGAGCGACCTGGACACAGTCGCCCGCCAGGCGGAAATAGCGGCCGTTGGCGCTGGCCTTACAGAAACGGGGATGGGCCGCGGCGAGGGCGGCGGTGGCGAGGCCATCGGCAATATAGGTCGCGCCGCCCAGTCCGGCCTGAGCATAGCCGCCGGTCGTCACGGCAGCGACGGCTGCGTCGACTTGCTGCACCGACAAATTGGTGAAAAGATCAATCGCCGCTGCCTTCGCGAGGGCACGAGCGGCATCACTGCGGGCCCCGGCCGCGAGGGCCCGGCCAATTACGTCCACACCCATGATTACTGCCCCATGCGATAGGTGAGGTTGCCACTGGTTAGGGTGACGCCAAGGTACAGCGTGGCCGCCGCCTCAGCTTCCTCCCACACTGGTTCGCACACGTTTTGTGTGTAAGCACCGTAGGCAAGGCCGCCAGCTGTCACTGGCAGCTTGGTCACGCCCCCGTCGATGGAGCGCAGTAACTGGGCCTGCCCGGTCCACGAACCCGAAAGCACAAGGAAAACCGGCCGTCCCGCAGCGGGAGCGAATGGGCCGACCGTAGTCGAAACGCTGGTCGAACCCGTCAGCGCGGCGGGAGCGGTCGCAGGAGTAAAGGTCACGGGCAACGGATTGTCCGGCTGAACTGTATCGGCGCCGCCGGTGCTGTTGCCAAAGGCAATGGCGAACTTCGGCGCATAGCCCGCGGGCGAAACAAGGGGGATCGACGGCATCTCGGTTCCTTCTGGTGAGCACCACCTACATTTGATAACCAAATTGGTTATCTGTAGGAAAGCGGCAAATTTGATTTGCGGTCCCGTATTTTAGCTGACTCGGTGATATTTAGTCCGAATCGACCTGGCGGTTCACGCGGTGCGGAGCCCATGTCATCGCGAACTGATATTCATGTATCGGGAGGGTTTGTCAGCGTCACATCGACGAAAACTCGCCGTGATTTGCCTTGCGGCCCCTTTGCAGACTGTGGATTTTCACTAAGCAGGCGCGATGCAAGTTGCGCTCTTCCACCCCGGCACCCAGCACTCCTGGCAATCGGCATTGAGCCTCCAACAGCTGGGCAAGCTGGCCTGGTACGCCACCTCTATCTACTATAAGCCCGACGAGCTACCCTACCGCCTGGAACGGCTTCTCCCCACTGCGCTGGCAGAAAGGCTGGCGCTTGAATTCCGCCGCTTCCAGCATCCCGATCTCGATCCGGCCCTGATCCGCACCGGCGGCCTGAGCGAATGGCTTGAGCGAGTGGCTGCCAGAGCCGGAGCCTACCGGGTGGCGAGCAGGATCGATGCCTGGGGCAATGCCCGGTTTGCCCGACAAGTTGCCCGAGATCTTGGCTCAGCCGAGCCCGTGGCTGTTTGGGGCTATAACGGCAGCTCGACGGAAGCATTCCGCGCCGCCCGGGCAAGGGGCATGCCATGCATCCTGGACCGCACTAACGGTGATTTCCGCGTATATAACCGCATGATGGCACAGCTTGCCGAGAGCCATGGCGAATGGTTTCTCCCCACCGAACTTCGCCATGATCATTCGCTCTGCGATCAGGAGTATGCGCTGGCCGATGCAATCCTCGTGGGCAGCCCCTTCGCAGCAAATACTATTCGCGAGGCGACAGCGGACCCGGCGATCGCCGCCAAGCTGCGCATCCTGAACTATTGTTACGACGCGCGAAACTTCACCGCGCTCCCGCCCACAGCGTCGGCTCCTCGCGCAGGACCTGTCCGGTTCCTGTTCTTGGGGCTCGTCATTCCCCGAAAGGGAATCCACCATGTGCTCGAAGCGTTCGAAAAAATACCGGCTTGCGACGCCCAACTCACGATCGTCGGCGACATGCGGATCCCCCGCAAGGTATTCGCCCGCTATGCCGACCGCGTGACCTACCTGCCGACCGTTCCCCGCGCAGATGTGCCCAGAATCATGAGCCAGCACCATGTCCTGCTTTTGCCCAGTTATTTCGAGGGGGCAGGCATTGTTCTATACGAAGCGCTCGCTGCCGGCTGCGCGCTGATCCAATCGCGCAATTGTGCCGAGGCAGTGACCCCACAGACGGGCATCCTGCTCGACGAGATCAGTACCGAAGCTGTCCACGCTGCCATGGCATCGACAATCGCCGACAGAGCCCGCCTTGATGACTGGCGCGCCGCCGCTCCGGCCGCGGCTCTTGCCTATACCTTCGAGCGCTACCGGGACAACATCGGGCGACTTCTCGCCGACCTGGGTATCTGAGGCAGCCGGCGTCGTATCGCTCATCGCTGTATCAGAGCGCGCTTGACGGCTGCCCGGGCTGCCGTGAAACGGGAATAAGTCTCAAGGCTAACCGGCGCACGGCTCACCTCCCGTGTAATGATCGCTCTTAGTGCGGCAAGGAAACCGTCGATAGTGGCACGCTTCCGTCCTGTCAGTATCGCGAACCGCATACCTCTAACGATGACGCGCGCCAGCTCCTGCAACACGTGTTGTGACGGAGACCGCATCCAGACAAAAAGCACGTCATTGCGCCGGCCATAGAAATCAGGAGCGTAGCTGCGTCGCGCGGGCGGCTGAAGATGATCGATCGGTTCGCTGGCGGCAATAACGGTACGCCAACCTCGATCCGCCAGTCGCAGCGCAAGATCGGTTTCCTCGCCCATGTAGAAAAAGGGCTCGAAATATCCCCCCACGTCGAGCGCAGCCTCACGCCTCAATCCATGTGAGCAAGCAACGAAGTCGAAAAACCCGGGACCATGCGCATGCTCTCGGGTCTGCAACACCGTTTCGCTTTGCAGGACGTTCCGGTAAGGCATGGCCACCACCCCAACGTCCTCTCCGAACGCGGCCAGCGCCTGCTCCAGCGACCTACTGCATATCAGCATCGAGTCATCGTCCAGCGGGAAGACGAACTCGGTCGCCGCTGCCTCGAGCCCGCGATTGCGCTGATAACACGGTCCGCGCGAAACGTCTGAACGCAAATAGGTCACGCCGGGAAATGCGGCACGGACCGCTGCTTCTGTCCCGTCGGAGGACGCATCGTCTGCCACAATCACATGGATCGGAACCGTCTGCTCGAGCGCCAGAGCGATGGCCTCCAGCACCATGTCCCTGCGGTTATGCGCGGTAAAGACCACTGTCGCGGCCGCGGGCGTGGTGCCCAGCAATCCGTCGCGACTAAGCGCAAGCTTTGTGCCGACACCATTCACTTGCAGACCGCCCGAAATTCGTCGGCGAACCGCCCGATGATGGCGCATTCGCGCCAGCGCTCCACGCTGCGCTCGCGGCCTTTCCGAC
>DASTGC010000153.1:0-5903 GCA_035719485.1 Novosphingobium sp. | reverse complement strand
CCCGAAATCCTCGCCCAGCTCAGCCCAGCTGGTCGCCGCGCCGATTACGTCCGCCATGCGCGTGCCATAGGCATGGACCATGCGCTCGGCGACCTCGGCGGGCAGGAACGACCAGCGCGCGCGCACCTCGGCGAGGAATGCCGCGAAACCGCCCGCGGGCAAGTCGCCCCCCGGGAGCGGCGCGGTGCCCGTCCAGGCGGGGCCGAACTTGGGCAGGAACGGCGCGAGCTTCTCCAGCGCATGTTCGGCAAGGCGGCGATAGGTCGTCAGCTTGCCGCCGAGCACGCTCAGCACCTGCGGACCATGGCTTCGGCCCAGCTGGAGGACATAGTCGCGGGTGATCGCCTTGGCGTCCTTCGAGCCGTCGTCGTAGAGCGGGCGCACGCCGGAATAGGTGGAAACCACGTCACCCGCCGCGACTTCGCGCGCGAAATAGGGGCGCACGGCCGCGCGCAAATAGTCGATCTCGGCCTGGCTGATCTGCGGGCGGTCGCGCTCCCCGTCGCCCACGGTAATGTCGGTCGTGCCGATGAGAGTGTACCTGTGCTGGTAGGGAATGGTGAAAACGATGCGCCCGTCCGCCTGCTGGAGCAGGAAGGCATGGTCACCCGGATAGAGCCGCGGCACGATGATGTGGCTGCCCTTGACCAGCGCGATCCCGCCGTCGCGCCGCACACCCGGCAGTTCCCCGATAAGATCGCCCACCCACGGCCCTGCGGCATTGACGATCGCCCGCGCGCGCACGGTGCAGGGTGCGGCGATGCCGGGACGGGGCACCAGGCTGTTGGGCGCAAGGCCTGCCGCCCAGGTATCGCCCTCAACCCGCGCGCCGACCAGCGCCGTCCCGGTCAGCACCGTCGCCCCGCGCTCCGCCGCATCCATGGCGTTGAGCACCACCAGCCGGGCATCGTCCACCCAGGCGTCGGAATAGGCGAAGCCGCGCCTGAAGCCCGGCTTCAGCCCCTCGCCCCAGAACGGATCGGCCAGGTTTACGCCCTGCGAGCGCGGCAGGCTCTGCTTGCCGCCGAGGTGATCGTAGATGAACAGGCCCGCCCGGATCATCCACCCGGGCCGCCCGCCCTCGGGCTGGGGCAGCACGAAACGCAGCGGCCAGGAGATGTGCGGGGCGATCCGCAGCAGCCGCTCGCGCTCCTGCAGGGCTTCGCGCACCAGCCGGAACTCGTAGTATTCGAGATAGCGCAGGCCGCCGTGGATCAGCTTGGTGCTGGCTGACGAGGTGTGCCCCGCCAGGTCGTCGCGCTCCACCAGCAGGACCTTGAGGCCGCGTCCGGCCGCATCGCGCGCGATGCCCACGCCGTTGATGCCGCCGCCGACGACGAGGATATCCCAGGGCTGCTGTTCAAGATCCATGCGGCTTAACCGGATTCCGGCACAAGTCTCCGGTGTGGGCCCTCAATGCCGGCACCGGGAAATGAGCAAGGCTCCGGCATCAGCCCCTTCAGCCGCCCTTGCCTGCCCCGCGGAGCCGGGCGAGGATGGCGCCAAGCCGGTCCGGTTCGATCCCCTGCGACGGGAACTGCAGCCGGTCGACCTTCGCCCCCAGGGTTTCGATCATTGAATCCGCAACCTTTTCCGGCGTGCCAATGAACGCAAATGTCTGCACCATGTCATCGGTGATGAGCTGGGCCATGTCCTCCCACCGGCCCTCGCGCGAGAGGCGGTGCAGATCGCCCTGCAGGTCGCCCCAGCCGTGGCACTCGAGCACCGGGCGATAGGCTGGAGTCGATCCGTAGAAGGCAAGGTCGCGGCGCAATTGCTCCGTGCCCTTCGCGATGCCCTCGTCGGTGTCGGCAACGACTGTAAACAGCTGGGCGGTGATCTCGAAGGCGCTGCGGTCGCGGCCGGCTTCGGCGAGGGCCGTCTCGATCGTCGGCACAGTCACCTCGGTCAGGTAGCGCGGCGTGGTGAACGAGTGGCACAGCATCCCGTCCGCAACCTCGGCGGCCACCCGGGTCATCCCCGGTCCGACCGCAGCCAGCGCCACCTTGGGGCGACCGAATTCGAGGATCTCCGGCATGAAATAGGGGGTCATCAGCGTGTGAGTGTAGAATTCGCCTTCGAAGCGCAGCGGCTTGCCCTCGAACCAGCAGTCCCAGATCGCATGCATCGCCCGGATCATCTCGCGCATCTGCGCTGCCGGACGGTGCCAGGGCATCGAGAACCGCCGCGTCACGTGGGCGGCGACCTGGGTGCCGAGGCCCATGATGAACCGCCCCTGGGTGGCGGCGTTGAGGTCGCTCCCGATCTGAGCCAGGGTCATCGGGTTGCGGGCGAAGGCCACCGCGATGGAGGTCATCAGTTCGACCCGCGAGGTCGTCTGGGCAGCGGCGGCCATTCCCAGGAACACATCGTGCCGGGTCTCGCCCCCGGCTGCGCAATCATAGCCCAGGGCTTCGAATTCACGTGCTTTCTTCGCGGCGAGGTTCATCGGCTGGGGCAGGAAATCGTGAATCTTCATAAGAACTCGATAGGCTATTGTGATCGGATCAGTCGCGGCCATGCTGTGCACATGATCGATGCGGCCCGCAAGCCCGGCGGCTGAGTAGCACGAATGCCGCCCCCGCGATATTTGATGCCGCCGGGCGTACCTCCGGGCCGGGGCCCTTATGGAAAGAGCCGGCAATTCGGTATGTTCGGTTCCGTAGCCGGACATAGGCTGCATCGATTCCCTTGAAGCCCCGCGCCAAAGAGGTGCCCGAGATGAAACTGTACCGCATTGCCCGCTTCGCCACGGTCGCCGGCGTCCTCGCCGCAAGCCTGGCAACGGTTTCCGCCGAAGCTCACGGTATCTGGTTCGCGCAGCGCGCCAAGCAGCTCGCGCTGATCTACGGCATCGGCGCCGATGACCTCGAAATGGTCAAGCGCCTCCCCCAGGTCGAGAAGATCGAGGCCTATGACGCGGACTACCACCCGATCAAGGCGACAGCCCGGGTGTCCGGCCCGGTGGTACTGATCGACAGCGACGCTCAGCCGACGGTCGTCGCGGCCGTCATGCCCTATGGTATCTGGTCGCGGGTCGGCACTGGCGAGTTCGAGAAGAAGACCCTGAAGGAGATGCCCAACGCCACCGTCTCCACGCACAACATCAAGTATGCTGTCGCCATCGTCGGCCCGCTGAGCAAGCCGCTTGCCGCGCTGCCCGGCCAGACTGTGCAGATCGTGCCCGCCGGGCCGATCCCGACCACGCTCGGCACGCCGCTCAAATATGTCGTGCTCTACAACGGCAAGCCCGTCGCCGGGGCCAAGGTAATCAACGACATGGTCAACGATCCCGACGCCAAGGAAGTCGAGACCGGGGCCGACGGCTCGGTCACCCTGCCGGTGCGCAACCAGGGCCTCAACGTGATCCGCGCGGTCTACGTCGGGCCGACCGACCAGCCGGAGCTCTACCGCCAGGTGGAGCATACCGCCACGCTCGCCTTTACCCTCGCTCACGCGCCGGAATGAAACCCCTTGGGAGTCGCACAACCATGAAGAAGTCTCTGCTGACCGCCCTGGCCTGCCTTTCCGCAGCCGCCCTGTCCACCTGGGCGATGGCCCATGGCATCACCAAGCCGCAGCACGGCGGCGTGGTCCAGATGAACGGGGAAACCATGTTCGAACTGGTCGCCCAGCCCGCCGGCGTCTCCCTCTACATGATCGACGAGGATGAGCCGGTGAACGCCACGGCGATGACCGCCAAGCTCAGTGTCACCGCCAAGGGCAAGCGCAGCGATGTCGCCATGGTGCCGCTCAAGGGCAACCGGTTCTTTGCCAAGGGGCTGAAGCTGGCCAAGGGCGCGAACGTGGGCGTGCAGGTGGCCGACAAGGCCAGCGGCGCCCGCTACGGCGCCACCTTCATCATCAAGTAGCTGACGCCCGCAACCGGGCGCAGCCGGGAGAGCAGAGATGACCAGCCTGGCCGAACCACTTGCCAATGCCGGACCCTTCGCCGCAGCCGAGCCGCGCCCTGCAACCGCGGCCCGCACCCGCCTCATCGCGATCGACGCGCTGCGCGGGCTCGTCATGCTGTTCATGCTGGTCGACCATTGTCGCGAGACCTTCTACCTCTACATGCAGGTGAACGACCCCGTCGATGCCACCACCACCGACCCGGGCCTGTTCTTCACCCGGCTGCTGTCGACCTTCTGCGCGCCGACCTTCGTCGCGCTGACCGGGCTGTCGGCCTGGCTCTATGGCCAGTCGCATTCAAAGGGCGAGGTCTCGGAATTCCTCCTCAAGCGCGGGCTGTTCCTGATCTTCCTCGAGCTGACCGTGGTCGGCTACGCCTGGCCGACGCAGAGCTTCGCCTTCCCGCCGGACAAGTTCTGGCTCCAGGTGATCTGGGCGATCGGCATCTCGATGATCAGCCTCGCGGCCACGCTGCACCTGCCGCGCAAGGCCCAGTTCGCGCTCGGCCTCGCCATCGTCTGCCTGCACAACCTGCTTGATGGCATCGTGTTGACCCCGGCGGATTCCGGCTACGGAATATGGGCGATCCTGCACCAGCGCTCGCTGATCGACCTTGGCGGCGGGATGACCGCCAAGACGACCTACCCGGTCCTGCCGTGGCTCGGCGTGATCCTGCTCGGCTATGCCTGCGGGCCGTGGTTCGCGCGGGGCAGCGATCCCTCGGTGCGGCTGCGACGGCTGGTAACGCTGGGGCTCACCTTGATCGTCGGTTTCGTCGCGATCCGGTTCCTCAACGTTTATGGCGACAAGCCTTGGTTCACCGTCCCCGGAGAGCCGCTGCGCACCGTGATGAGCTTCCTCGCGCTCACCAAGTACCCGCCTTCGCTGCTGTTCCTGATGCCCACGGTCGGCACCGGCTGCCTGCTGCTGGCGCTGTTCGAGAAGTTCCAGGACAGCAGGGCCATGCCGTTCCTCGCCCTGTTGGGCGGAGCGCCGATGTTCTACTACCTTCTCCACCTCTATGTGCTGAAGGGCATCTACCACGTCGCCCTGGCCCTGTACGGGCCGACCAAGGGCACCGTCTTCGGGGTGGACCATCTCGCCACCGTGTGGATCTGGGTGGCCATCCTGATCCCCGTGCTCTTCTTTCCGACCAGGTGGTTCGCCCGGCTCAAGCAGGACCGGCGCGATATCTGGTGGCTCAAGTACCTCTGAGCTCGATTGCAGGCGCATTGCAGGGCCGTTGCACCGCCATTTCCGGGCGGTGCGGCGGCCCTTCGGTTTGGGCGGCATAATTTACGGCTGTCACCGATATTTCACAATTATGCGCCGCGCCGCCCGGCACCTTCAACGCATCATACCTGCCGCGCGGCATAGTCTGCGAGAACGGCAAAAAGAGGCAATCGCCGGCCGCCAGGGACCGCAATCCGGCGAGAAATGACGGAATTTCAGCGATATAGTCCGGCCGTCGCAGGGTCAGGGACAACCAGAACGAGGGGTACGTCGAGATGAATACCAAGACCGCATATCGTGCCGCGCTGATCGCCGGCGTAGCATTGAGCACCATCCCCGCCGTGGCCCATGCGGCCGATGCGGATGACGCCACCATCGTCGTGACTGGCCAGCGCCAGCAATACCGCGGCGACATTCCCGTCAAGGAACTGCCGCAGTCCGTTCAGGTCATTGACGGCAAGGTTCTCGAACAGCTCAACATCACCCGCCTCGATGCCGCGCTCGACCTTGCCAGCGGCGTGGCCAAGCAGAACAACTTCGGCGGCCTGTGGGACTCGTTCGCGATCCGCGGATTTGCGGGCGACGAGAACTTCCCTAGCGGCTTCCTGGTCAACGGCTTCAACGGCGGCCGAGGCTACGGCGGCCCCCGCGATGCCTCGAACATCGATCACATCGAAGTGCTCAAGGGCCCAAATGCGGCCGTCTTCGGCCGCGGCGAGCCCGGCGGCACGGTCAACCTCATCACCAAGAAGGCGACC
>DASTGC010000152.1:0-18499 GCA_035719485.1 Novosphingobium sp. | reverse complement strand
GGCAATCGAAGCCGAGATGCGCCGGATTATCGCCGCTAACAAGCCGCTGCGCCGCGAGGTATGGTCGCGCGAACAGCTGATCAGCCGGTGGAAGCAGCAGGGCGAAAGCTTCAAGGCCGAATGGGCCGCCGAACTGCCGGGCGACGAGGACCTGACGGTTTATTGGTCCGGTGACGACTGGCTCGACATGTGCCGCGGCCCGCACCTGCCCTCCACCGGTAAGCTCGATCCCCAGGCGTTTAAGCTAACCCGCGTCTCCGGGGCCTACTGGCGCGGCGACCAGAAGAACGCGATGCTCAGCCGCATCTACGGCACCGGCTGGCTCAACAAGAAGCAGCTTGATGCCCACCTCACGCGGCTTGAGGAAGCCGCCAGGCGCGACCACCGCAAGCTCGGCCAGGAGATGGACCTGTTCCACCTCCAGCAGGAAGCCCACGGCTCGGTCTTCTGGCACCCCAACGGCTTCAAGATCTGGCGCGAGCTCGAAGCCTACATGCGCCGCGCGATCGATGCGGCCGGCTACCGCGAGGTCAAGACCCCGCAGGTCATGGACGCGCGCCAGTGGGAGCAGTCCGGCCATTGGGGCAAGTACCGGGAAAACATGTTCGTCATCCCCGACGAAGTGCCCAACGTGGATGATGAAGGCCCGGTGATCAGCGGCGAGGCCGACTGGATGGCCTTGAAGCCGATGAACTGCCCGGCTCACGTCCTCATCTTCCGCCAGGGCCTCAAGTCCTACCGCGACCTGCCGCTGCGCATCTACGAGAACGGCTGCTGCCACCGCAACGAGCCGCACGGCGCGCTCCATGGCCTGATGCGCGTGCGCCAGTTCACCCAGGACGACGCCCATATCTTCTGCCGCGAAGACCAGATCGTGGCGGAAGTCCGCGCCTTCTGCGAACTGGCCGACCGGATCTACCAGCATTTCGGCTTCACCTATTCGATCAAGCTGGCTCTGCGCCCGGAAAAGCGCTTCGGCTCGGACGCGGATTGGGACAAGGCCGAGGGCGAACTGCGCAACGCCGTTGCCGAAGCCGGGCTCGCCACGCCGGAATACGGCTGGGAGGAACTGCCCGGCGAAGGCGCATTCTATGCGCCCAAGCTGGAATGGCACCTGACCGACGCGATCGGCCGCACCTGGCAGGTCGGCACGATCCAGTCTGACCGCGTCCTCCCCGAACGGCTCGACGCCTCCTACATCGCCGAGGACGGCGAGAAGCACCGCCCGGTCATGCTCCACCGTGCGATCTTCGGCTCCTACGAACGGTTCATCGGCATCCTGATCGAGCACTTCGCCGGCAAGCTCCCGGTCTGGCTTGCCCCAGTCCAGGCCGTGGTCGCGACTATCGTCTCCGACGCCGATCCCTATGCGTCAGAGGTCGCCGCCGAGCTTCAAGCCGCCGGCATCCGGGTCGAGACCGATCTCCGAAATGAGAAGATCAACTACAAGGTGCGCGAACACAGCCTCGCCAAGGTTCCGCACCTGCTCGTCGTCGGCAAGCGCGAGGCGGAGGAAGGCACCGTCGCCATCCGCACTCTCGGCGAAGAACGGCAGAGGTTCATGCCGCTCGCCGAAGCCGTGGCCCTGCTCAGGGCCGAAGCGACTCCGCCGGATCTGCGCTGAACCCGGTCCAACATGGCCCGCCGCGGGATTGTTTCCGCAGCGGGCCTGGTCGGGTCTTACTGGTATTCGAGGTTGAGGCGTCCGTTGAGGAGGCCCTGGGCGATGGCGCGATACTGGATTTCGGTGGCGCCCTCGGCGATCTGGTTGAGGCGCGACATGTACCAGGCGTCGATCAGCTTGGTTTCGTTGGCGATGCCCATGCCGCCATGGATCTGCATGCACTTGCTGAAGATCTCGTGGCAGGTCTTGGTGACATAGGCCTTGACCATGGAGACCTCGTCGCGGACGTCGTGGCCCTGGTCGACCTTGCCGGCAGCGTCGAGCGCCATGCAGCGGCCCGCATAGATGTGCATCGCGTTCTCGGCGAGATAGGTCTGGACGGCCTGGTGTTCGCCGATCGGCTTGCCGAAGGTCTTGCGGATCTTGGCATATTCGATCGACTTCTCCATCGCCCAGCGGGCAAAGCCGAGGTTGCGCGCCGCGTTGGAAAGGCGGCCGTGGCGCACGCCAAGCATCGCCAGGGCAAAGCCCTTGTCGAGTTCGCCGACGCGGTAGGTGTCGGGCACGCGGACATTGTCGAAGGCAAGGATGCCCTCGTCGCCGCCGATCTGCCCGAAGATCTTGACGATGCCGGCGAGGCTGTAGCCCGGGGTCGAGGTGGGCACGTAGAAGCAGGTAACCCCGCCCTTGCGCTGGGCGAACAACTCCTTGTTGGTCACCGCATAGACCATGATGAAGTCGGCCGTCGGCGACCACGAAGTCCACTGCTTGGTGCCGTTGATGATCCAGTCGTCGCCATCGCGCACGGCGGTGGTCCGCATCATCCAGCTGTCGGACCCGGCATCGGGCTCGCTCAGCCCGAAGGCGCCCTGGAGCTTGCCGCTGGCAAGGTCGGGCATGATCTCGGCACGCAGTTCGGGGGAGGCATGCTCCCACACCTCGTGCGGACCACCGGTGAAGTGCGACAGGACGAAATAGGGCAGCAGGGTATAGGGCGGGCCGTAGCGGTGGTGGAGCATCTCGAAGGCGAGGAACCACAGACGCACCCCAAGTCCCGCGCCGCCAAGCGATTCGGGGCAGAACATCGTGTAGTACCCGGCCTGTGCCGAGAGCTCGCGTACCTTGCGCCGTGCATCGGTGATCTGTTGCACCTCCCGGCCGCTCTCGTCCCAGTAGAGGCGCTGGTTCTCGAACAGTTTGTCGACCGAACGCTGGACCGGCATGATCTCGCTGTCGACGAACCTGAGCAGACCATCGATGATTTCCATCTCTTCGGCGGTGATGGAAAGGCTGGGGGCGTTCATGAGCAAATTCTCCTCAAGGCAGCACCCTTTGTGACAGGACCCGACAAGCCCATTGCAGCGCCGCCTAACGACGGATAGATAGATTGCATTGGTCCGGCAAGAGGGCATCGGCCGCAAGGCCTCGCCCCGTGCCGATTGGAGTGGCGGTAAGAATGATTGAGCAGCCTTTCGTTGTCGACGAATACCGAGAACTGCGTGAAACCGTAAGGCGGTTCGTCCGCGCCGAAATCATGCCCTTTGGTGACGAATGGGAAAAGGCGGGCCGGGTGCCGCGTGAGCTCCTGCTCAAGATGGGCGAACTCGGTTTCCTTGGTTTGCGCGCGCCCGAGCGATTCGGCGGAAGCGATCTCAGCGTGCTCGGCTGGGTCGTGTTGGCGGAGGAGCTTGGGCGTTCAACCTACGGGGGCGTCACCGTGACGGCGATGGTCCATTCGGCCATGGCCATGCCGCACCTGTTTCATGCCGGCACCGAAGAGCAGATGGCCCGCTGGCTGCCCGACCTGATCGCCGGCCGGAAGACCTGCTGCATCGCCGTGTCCGAGGCCGATGCGGGCTCGGACGTCGGCGGGATTCGCACCAACGCCCGCCGCGATGGCGACGATTGGGTGCTGAACGGCACCAAGTTCTATATCAGCAATGCCGTATACGGCGACGTCTTCTTCGTCGCGGCCCGCACCGATCCCGAAGGCAAGGGTGCCAAGGGCATCAGCATGTTCGTGGTCGAGAAGGGCGATCCCGGCTTCTCGGTCAGCCGGCGGCTCGAAAAGTTCGGGGACTGGTGCGCCGACACTGCCGAAATCGTTTTCGACAATGTTCGCCTGCCCGCCGATCGCCTCCTGGGCGAAGAAGGCCGCGGCTTCTATTCGGTGATGAAAAATTTCCAGGGCGAGCGGCTCGTGCTTGGCGCGATGGCGAGCGGCGAAGGGGCGACTGCGCTCAAGCTGACGATCGACTATCTGCGCAACCGCAAGGCCTTCGGTGCCCCACTGATCGAGAAGCAAGGCTTGCGGCAGCGGCTTGCCATGCACCACGCCAAGCTCGAAGCCGGGCGGCAGCTGCTCTACTATGCCGCATGGCTGGAACAGCAGGGGCTGCCATGCGTCCGCGAGGTTTCCATGGTCAAGGCGTTCTGCGCGGAAACCTGCAACGAACTGATGTACAGCTGCCAGCAGTTCCACGGCGGCATGGGCTATATTCGCGAGACCGCGATCGAACGGATGGTCCGCGACGCGCGGCTACATGCGATTGGCGGCGGTGCGACTGAAGTCATGCTCGAAGAGATCGCCAAGCGCTGGGATGACGTGCCCTACTGGCAATGAGTGCCACGACCACGAGGGTATTCGCGCCCGGACATAGAAGCTTCTGGAGTAGAATGCAGTGAATCAACCGTCATCGACCTCAGGCAGTCAGGCCGACTCCGACGCGCAGATCACCCTCGAGCGGGTCGGCCGGGTCGGGGTGATCACGCTCAACCGGGCGGCGATGCGCAATCCGCTGTCGCTGGATTTCAAGCACCGCATGATTCCCCTCCTCGACGAGGCGGAAGAAGACGGCAATCTCGCGGCCATCGTCCTCACCGGTGCGGGAAAGACGTTCTGCGCCGGCGCCGAACTGGGCAAGGTGGTTCACCCGGACGGCAAGGATTCGGAAGAGCAGTTCATCTCGGTGCGGACCTATAACCAGGTCATCCAGCGCATGCGGGCCCTCGACCTCCCGGTGATCGGCGCGATCAACGGCATGGCGGTCGGCGGCGGCGCGGCCCTGGCCCTGGCCTGCGACATCATCCTCGCAACCGAGCACACCGGCCTCTATTTCGCCTTCGGCCGCGTCGGCGCGGCCGGAGCCGACATGGGCTGCACTTACCTGCTGGCCAAGGCGGTGGGCTCGAACCGTGCCCGCAACTGGATCCTGACCGGCCGGACCGTTCGGGCTGAGGAAGGCCTTGCGGCGGGGCTGTTCGCCGAAGTGGTCCCGGCCGATCAGCTGCTGGCCCGCGCGATTGCGATCGGCGAGGAAATCGCGGCTGCCGGCCCGCGCCGCGCCAATGCGGCGACCAAGCTTTCGCTGAACCGCGCGGATGATACTAGCTTCGAAGCTTGCATCACCTACGAAGCCTATGTCCAGAACTACATGTTCACGACCGAAGAGCATCGCGAACGGCTGCGGGCCTTGATGGATGGCGGCCCTGGGGTCAAGCGGGGCTAATTTTCGGAAACGTTGATAATCCATGAGAGCAAAAATATTGCTCTATATCAAATTAATCCATTTCATTGCTTATATAATTTCTGATTATTACTGTTTGATCGAAGTTACCGATGCATAATTTTGTGGGCGGTGGCAGTGCGCGCGCTCACCTCAAGAAGGCACGAGAGACATGAGCCGCAAGATCAAGATCGTCGTCATCGGGGCTGGAATGGCCGGCATACTCTCTGCGCTCAAGCTCAAGGAGCGCGACGATGCCGAGTTCGTCGTCTACGAAAAGGCGAATGCCGTCAGCGGCACCTGGCTCTACAACCGCTATCCGGGCCTGACCTGCGACGTCCCCGCCCACGCCTATACCTACAGCTTCGCCCCCAACCCGGAGTGGAGCTCGGTTTATGCTCCCGGCGATGAGATCCGCCGCTATTTCGAAGGCATTGCCGATCGCTTTGACGTCCGCCGCTTCATCGAACTGGGCGTCGAGGTGAAGACCTGCGACTGGACCGGCGAGGAATGGAGCCTCACCCTGTCCGACGGGCGCACGGTCAAGGCCGATGTCGTGATTGCCGCCAGCGGCGTGCTGCATCACCCCAATATCCCGCAAATTGCCGGCATGGAGACCTTCAAGGGCCGCATTTTCCATAGCGCGCAGTGGGACGACGAGGCCAAGCTCGACGGGGCCCGGGTCGGCGTAATCGGATGCGGCTCTACCGGCGTCCAGATCGTCAGCGCGCTGTCCACCCGCGCCAGCAACCTCGTCCATTTCTGCCGTACCCCGCAGTGGATCATGCCGATCCGGCAGCGGCTCTACTCGGATGAGGAAAAGGCCGGCTTCCGGGCCGACACCAGGAACATCGAGGCGATTCGCTACGGCGACAAGTACCAGGGCGTGCTCACCCGGTTCGAGGCCGCGGTGACCAATCCGTCCTCGGAGGAAATGGCCGAGATCGAGAAGATCGTTACCGACAATCTCGAGGCGAGCGTCAGGGATCCGGAACTGCGCGAGAAGCTGCGGCCGAACTACCGCGCGGCCTGCAAGCGTCTGATTTTCTCGGGCGATTATTACGAATCGGTCCAGCGGCCCAATGTCGTGGTCGATACCGGCGCGATCGAGCGGATCGAGCCGAATGGCATCCGCATGAAGAACGGCCAGTTCTATGAGCTCGATGCGATCGTCCTCGCCACCGGCTTCGCGGTCGACCGGTTCGTTCGCCCGATGCGGATCACTGGTGCCAATGGCACGCAGCTCGACGATGTCTGGTCCAAGCACCCCTCGGCCTACTACGCGATCAGCGTACCCCACTTCCCGAACTTCTTCATGATCAATGGGCCGTCAGGTCCGGTCGGCAACTTCTCGCTGATCGATGTCGCGGAGGCGCAATGGCACTACATCGAGCAGCTGATCGACGTGATTGCCCAGAATCGCGCCCGCAGCGTCGAGGTAACGCCGAGCGCGATGGAAGCCTTCGAGACCTGGCGCGCTAACGAGGCCCTCAAGACAGTGTGGGCAACGGGCTGCTCCAGCTGGTATCTCGATGAAAAGGGCATTCCCAACACCTGGCCCAAGGGGTTGAGTGAATTCAAGGCGGCCATGGCGGCCCCGCGGATGGAAGATTACCAGCTGAACGCCTGAGCCTGGGCAAGGCTGCCCGCGCCTGGCGCGGGCGGTCTCCGGGACCGGCAGTTCCAGCCTTAGTGCATGACAGTTCTGAACACGCCCGCGCGGCCGTTAAGTCGGGTCGCCATGACGCGTGAGCCGGGGGGGAGCGCCGCCACGGCCTGGAATCGGGTGACGAATACCGGATAGGATTTGGTGGCGTCGGCCAGCGCCTGGATCTGGGTCTCGTCATCGATCACCAGTTCGACCTCGCCCTCCTCTTCGCTGGCGATGGTCACGCCATCTTCGGAAATCCGGACGACCTCGCCGATCAATGGCACCGGCGTCGAGCGGCGCACCGCGCGGATATCGAGCGACAGCCGGAACCGGCGCGAGCGGTTGGCGTCTCCATAGTGCGGGGTAGACATCGAGAAGATCACCACATCGCCGGGGCGATAGTCCGCCCGCGCCCAGCAATCGGCATCGAGTGGGCCGTCGGCAAAGGTCGATGTCGCAGCGTTGTCGCCTGGCCGCAGGAAGCCGCGCCGGTGTTGCCCGGCGGCGAGGTAGAGTCCGCCGGTGGTCACGTCGATGCGGTTGAGTGGCATCCAGCACGTGGCGAACGTCATGCCGGGGCTATAGGCGCCGTCCTGGTGAACATCGAGATTGCGCGGGGGGTTGTCGATGGTCGCCGGGGGGAGGGCGCGATAATAGTCCATCGGCAGCCAGAACAGTTCGTCGCCGAAAGCCCGTTCGAAGAACGCCTTGATCCGGGGTGATGCGACGAAATTCTGCCAGACGCTGCGACGATGCAGCTCGTGGAAGGTGACCGGAAAATCGTCGAGCGGACGCCCGTTCCACTCCGGGTCCGCGGGATTACCCTTGGTGACCCCCAGCGGTTCGATCTCGCGCAGGTATTCGCGGCGCATGGCAGCCAGGGCATCATGGTCGAGCACGTCGCGAAAGAACCAGTAGCCATGGGCCGCCCACAGGCGATCGAGCTCGGCCCGGTTGTCGAGGGCGTAGTTGGCAACGATCAGTTCGCGCATGGCGAAGACCTCTCCGTTTCCGCCAGCCTCCTCGGCTCCGCCCGTAAGATGGGCTTTTGAGGCGGGAACTATTGCTGGCTCGAAGCTAGGTCATCGGCTGCCTCAGCACAAGCTTGCGACGGTTTGACAAAGCCCCCTCGCACGTTCAGCCTGCATCGGGGTGAGGCATCACCGGAACGGCCTTCGCCACGGGCAGACAATCGGGACAGGCAATCCGTGAAGCTCTATTGCAGCTCCGATCCGCACTCGCGCATTGTCCGGATATTCGCCGCCGAAAAGGGGCTGGGCCTGCCGCTCCAGGTCATCGTCAACGGCAGCGGCGAGACCAGGCGCGGGCCGCATCTGGAGCGAAATTCCTTTGGTCAGGTGCCGGTGCTCGAGACCGACGAAGGCGCATTCTTTGCCGAATCGACGGTCATTTGCGAATATCTGGAAGAGCTGAACCCCGCACGGCCCCTGATCGGGGCAACGCCTGCGGAGCGGGCGGAGTGCCGCATGTGGGTTCGTCGGATCGATCTCAACATCTGCGTTCCGATCCACTACGGTTTCCGCTGGACGAGATCGGCAAGTCTCGAATTCCCGGCGGTGGAGCCGGCGCCGGCCGCGGCCGCGGCGATGCGTGCCACGGCCCTTTCCAATCTCGCGTGGCTTGACCAGCAGATTGCCGGCCAGGCGTTCGTTTGCGGTGACAGGTTCACCCTTGCCGACATCGTGCTGCTGGTGTTCGTCGAGCGCGGCATCGCCACCGGCCAGATCGTGGAAGGGGACATGCCGGCGCTCGCACGATGGCTTGATGAGGTCCGCAGCCGCGAGGCACTGCAGCAAATGCCCGATCTCGCATCTGGCCAGCAGCAGCTCAGCGGAACGGTTTGAAAGCCGCAAGGTAGCCTAACGGGAGAGTTTGAGGTGGCGGAAGCAAGGACCATTCCCCAGGACACGATCACCGGTGCCTTCGCGCGCGCCGTGGAGCAGGCCGGCAACCACCGCTTCCTCGATTTCTCGGGTGAGGGTTATACCTTCGCCGAGGTGGCCCGGCTGACGACCGAGATTGCGCACGGCCTGGTCGGGCTCGGCATAGGCCCCGGCGATGTGGTGGCCACCATCCTCGACAATAACATCGACTGTGTGACCACCTGGCTGGCGATCAACACGGTCGGTGCGGTCTTCGCCCCCGTCAACACCGCCTTCAAGGGCACTTTCCTGCGCAACCAGCTCAATGATTGCACCGCCCAGGTCGTCATCGCCGAAGACGAATACGGCGAGCGCGTGGCGGAAATAGCCGGTGAACTTACCCACCTGCGCTGCCTGGTCACGCGCCACGGGCGGTTAGCGGGCCAGACGGACTACGCGACCTCGGTGCTCGACGAGTTGAGGCGCAAGGGCCCGGCCTTTCCGGTCACTGCCCGTCCCGAAGACCTGTCAATGTTGATCTATACCTCGGGAACGACGGGTCCGGCCAAGGGCTGCATGTTGCCCCACAACGTCCCGTGCACCCTCGGCTGGAATGTGGTCATCAGCCGCGGCTATGACGAAACGGCCGTGCTGTGGTCACCCTTGCCGCTGTTCCACCTCAACGCGATTGGGGCGACCGTGATGCCGGCCATGCTCGCCAAGGCGACGGCGGCGATCAGCCCGCGCTTCTCGCTGTCGCGGTTCTGGCCGGAAATCGAGCAGAGCGGCGCGACGACAGTCACCCTGCTCGGATCGATGGCCTCGCTCATTGCGGAAGCCCCCGACAGCGAGGTTGCCGAGCGCTGCCGGGGCCAGATCAAGAACGTCAGTGCAGCGCCGTTCACGCCGACGGCAATACAGAAATGGCGCGACCGGTTCGGCGTCAATGCCGAGGGGTCGCTCGGCTACGGCATGAGCGAGGCGCCAACCATCGCCAACCGGCACGTGGGGGACCCGCCGGCGCCGGCCGGCAGCAGCGGCCTGACCGGGAGGGACTATGAGGTGCGGATCTTCGACGATTCCGACGAGGCGCTCCCCGCCGGCCAGGTCGGTGAGATCGTGGTCCGCCCGACCCGTCCCAACATCATGTTCCAGGGCTACTGGAACCGGCCGGCAGATACGGTGAAGGTATGGCGCAACCTCTGGTTCCACACCGGAGATCTCGGCAAGCTGTCGGAAGCCGGCCACCTGTTCTTCGTCGACCGGAAAAAGGACTATATCCGTCGCCGCGGGGAGAACATCTCGTCCGGCGAAATGGAGGCGGTGTTCGGCGAACATCCGGCCCTGGCCGACGTCGCCGTCCACGCTGTCCTTTCGCCCCTGGGCGAGGACGAGGTGAAGGTAACCGCGCAGCTCAAGCCCGGCGCGGTGCTGAGCGAGGAGGAGCTGTGCCGCTGGTCTATCGATCGCGTCCCCTACTTCGCGGTTCCGCTCTACATCGAATTCCGCGACAGCCTGCCGCGCGGCGCAACCGGAAAGGTGCTCAAGGAGCAGCTGAGGGCCGAGGGCAAGACCGCCGCGACCTGGGACCGCGAGGCAGCCGGTCTCACGTTCGAGCGGCGCTGAGCGAAGGGCCCCCATGATCGAACTGTTCACCGCGCCCACGCCAAATGGTTGGAAGGCGTCGATCATGCTGGAGGAGTGCGGCCTGCCTTACCAGGTGCGCGGGATCGACCTGCTCAAGGGTGATCAGTATCAGCCCGAATTCCTGGCGATAAGTCCGAACAACCGCATTCCCGCGATAGTCGATCATGCGCCGGCTGATGGCGGCCAGCCCCTGTCGGTGTTCGAGACGGGGGCGATCCTCTGCTACCTGGCAGACAAGACCGGGCAGTTCCTCCCGACCGAACCAAGGCAGCGGGCCGCAACGCTCGAGTGGCTGTTCTGGCAGGTGAGCGGCCTCGGCCCCATGCTGGGACAGCACGGGCACTTCAAGTTCTATGCTCCGGAACCGGTGCCCTATGCCACCCAGCGATATCGCGCCGAGGCCCTCAGGCTATACGGCGTTCTGGACCGCCAGCTCGCGCGCAGCGAATATGTGGCGGGGCCCGATTACTCGATTGCCGACATGGCTTGCTTCCCCTGGATCCAGACCCACAAGGCGCAGGAAATCGACCTTGCCCAGTTCCCCTCCATCCTCCGCTGGTATCATGCGCTCAAGCAGCGCCCGGGCCTGCGTCGCGGCATGGACGTCGGGCGCGACCTGATCAGGGCGGCTGGTCAGGGCGATGCGGAAGGCCGCAAACGCCTGTTCGGAATCGATGACCCAACCGCGTCGGCCCCCTCGCGTTGACAGTCCCTCAGGCCTTCACCAAGGTGGCCGCCGCCACAGGTTGGCTGGCGAAGGAAGCGGGCTGATGCCTGAGGTCGAGTGTTACTTCGATTGCTCCAGCCCATGGTCCTACATGGGCTTCTCCAACCTCCTGACATTGTCGGCCAGGCTTGGGATCGCCGTGAAATGGCGGCCGGTCGTCGTCGGCTTCATCTTCGGTGCAGCCAATACGGAAATCTACACGGCGCGCCGCCTTACACCTGCTCCGCTGAAAAACACGTATGAGCTCAAAGAGATGCAGGACTGGGCGACTCACGCCGGGTTGATCGTCCGGGTGCCGCCAGCCTGCGGGCACCCGATCAATTCGATTTCCTGCATGCGCGGCTGCATCGCGCTCGAGCAGGAAGGCAAGATGATCCCCTTCGCCATCGCTGCCTACGAGGCGCTGTGGCGGGACGGACGCAATCTCGGCCATTCCGACGTGCTGGCCGATGTCTGCCGCACGGTCGGCGTGGATCCGGACCGGTTTTTCGCGGCGATTGCCGGGGAGCAGGTCAAGCAACGGCTCAAGGCCAATAACGACGAGCTCGTGCGCCGCGGCGGATATGGGGTGCCGACCTTCTTCGTCGATGGCGAGATGTTCTTCGGCAACAATCGCCTGGTGCTGGTGGAGGATGCGCTTCGTCGCGGGATACGGCTCGACGGGGCGAGTGGGCCGGGCCGCGCGGCGGAGGGCTCCGGGCGATGAGCGGCAGGATCAGGGAGGTCGAAGCCTTCTTCGATTGCTCGTGCGTCTGGGCCTATCTCGCCTTTGCCCACATCCGCCGGCGCTTTGCCGGGGCGAGTGGCGTGCGCGTGCGCTGGCGGCCGGTCCTGGCGCAGCAGGTGTTCGCCGCGGTCAATCCCTCGGCGGGAGCAACCCAGTCCGAGGCGAAGCTCCGGCAGGTCGGCACCGATCTCGCCGCCTGGGCACGTTATCTCGGCCTTCCGCTCACCCCGTCGGCCGCCGTGGCAGATTCAACGACCTGCATGGTGGCCTGCATAGCCGCCGACCGCTGGGGCAAGCTGGAGGCGTTTGCCTGGGCCATGTTGGATTTGGCCTGGGCCCAGGGCCGTGACATTGCCGATGGCAACGTGCTGCGGGCAGCCTGGCAGGCCTGCGGCCTTCCTCGCAGCGCGTTTGATGAGGCCATTGCGTGGCCGGCGTTCCGCGAGGAGCTGCAGGCCAATGGGCGCGAGCTGATGGCGCGAGGCGGGTTCGGCGTACCCACCTTCTTCCTCGGCGACGACATGTATTTCGGCAACGACGCCGTCCCGCTGCTACAACAGGCGCTGGAACTGCGCCAGAAGCTGGACCACCGCGCCGAACCTTGAGCGGACCGGTCAGGCCTCCGTTTCGGCCACTGCGGATCCGCGCAGCCACTGCTCGCGCCAGCCCGGCTCCATCATGAGATCGAGCAGCCCTTCGTCAACATAGGCGGGCACGCGGCTGGGGCTCTGCGGCCTCGCTTCCTGGCCGGGATAGCCGATGCGCCGCCGCACCTCGGGGTCGAGATAGTAGGCCGCGGCCAGCAGCGTCGTCATCGCTCCCCACGCTGCCGGATCATTCTGCAGCAGTTCGCCGAAGCGATCCGGCGGATGCGCCACCGCGCGGACCAGTGGCCCGTGCAGGTCCGGTCGGCGGTCCCACACCTTGCCGATCAGGCCGCGCTTGGTGACCAGTGTACCGGCTGCCGGGAACCCGTCGACGGCCGGGATCAACCGGTCGCCAAGGGCAATGAAGCGCGCCTCCAGGTCTGCGGTCCATGCGACGGATGGGGCGTCCGCAACCGGGGCAGCAACCGGGGCAGCAACCGGCGCAGGCGTCCGCCCCGAAGGGGGGGCGGAAATGGTCTTGCCCGGAGCCCGCGCACCGATCGCCGCGAAATTCCGGACAAGGTGGTCCGCCGCGCGGAGCGCCAGCGCCATGATCGTCGAGGTCGGATTCACCGGCCCTGACGTCACGAAGACGCTGCCGTCGACAATGCCCAGGTTCGGCACATCATGCGAGAAGCCCCAGCGATCCACCACGGACTTGGCCGGATCGACCCCCATCCGCGCGGTGCCCATGAGGTGCGCGTTCATCCCGCCCGGGTTGTACATCTCGACCGACCAGGCCCCCGCCGCGCGGAACACGTCCCCTGCCCGCTCGGTGTTCCAGTTGAGATTGGCGAGGCTGTCCTTGCTGGTGCGATAGGTCAGCTTCGGTGCCGGAATGCCGGAAGAATCGGTCACGTCCGGGGAGAGGGTGACCCGATTTTCCAGCTCCGGAAGATCCTCGACCATGATCGACCACGACAGGCTGTGGCCGAAGCCGCGGGCGAACCGCTCGTGGAATGTGGCCGGATCGCTATAGGCAAGGTGCTTGATCGCTTCCTGCATGGGGCCGGCCCCGCCAGGATGTAGCGACCATTTGCAGCCCCCGTAGAACCCGCGCCGCCGGTCGTGCTGGCCGAATTCGAGGCACTGCACGGTTGAGCCGAATTGCCCCTGCCAGCCGTCAAGCTGGTCGTCGAAGGTCCCGATCACCAGCGAGACCGGATGCAGCATCAGGTTCCGGCCCACCATGCCGGAGCTGTTGGCCAGGCCTTCGGCGAAGCGGTCCGTGGCAGAGTTCAGCAGTAGCCGCGGCGTTCCGATGCCGTTGGCGGCGACCAGGACCGAACGGGCCGGCTGGAAATGCTCGGCCCCCTCGCGGTCGATCCAGATCGCGCCACTGGCAAGGCCGTTCTCGTCATGGGTGATGCAGCGGACCCGCGCGCCGGTGATCAGGGTGCCGCCCGCCTCGACGAACGGCCGCCAGTGGGTTGCATCGACCGTCGCCTTGGCGCCTTCGTTGCAGCCGGTTCCGCAGGTGCCCCGCTGGATGCAGGCGTGCCGCCCACCGTAGCTGACGGAATTTATCGCAACGGCATCAGGCCACCAGTGCCACCCCCGCGCGCTCAGCGCCCGGGCGACGCGCATCGCGCCTGGTCCGAAATCGACCGGCGGGTTGGGAAAGTCGAGCCCCTCGGGATAGGCGGGATTGCCGCCCAGCCCGGACACGCCCATTTCGCGGTCGGTGGTCTCATACCAGGGCCGCAGTTCCTCGTAATCGATCGGCCAGTCGTCGGCGATGCCGTACAACGAACGCTCGCGGAAATTCTCGGGCAGCAGCCTGGGCCAGATCGCGTTGTAGAGGATGGTCCCACCGCCAACGCCGTTGAAGTTGAGAATCTTGATGTCCGATCCGGCGTCGTCGATCGGATAGTCGTACGGACCCTGGCGCACGTTCACGATCGACGACCAGTCCTTGCCCGCCGCCAGTTCCCAGTCCCACTCGGCGCCGGGAAACTCCGAGCGATCGTACCAGCGGCCCTGTTCCAGTACCACGACCCCGAGGCCGCCGGCCTGCAGGCGCCGCGCGGCAGCGCCGCCACCGGCGCCGGCGCCGATCACCAGCACATCGGCCAGAATCTCCGGTCCTCCGGAATCAGTCATAGAAGGCACGAACCCGGGTGATCTTGCCCTCGTCGTTGAACCAGACGTTGTCGATGATCCGTTCGGTAACGTGCGGATTGGCCGGATCGCCCAACTGGGCCCGCATGTATACGATCGCTTCGTTGCCGCACTTGATGAGCGGCTCGGTCAGCTCCACCTTCAGGTTCGGCGGGAAGCGATCCCAGAACGCGGCGATCTGTTCCAGACCGACATTGGTGTTGGTGCCGCCGACAGGATCCTCGTGGATGATCTCCGGGTCGAACAGGGCCAGCCAGCCTTCCTTGTCGCCCTCGCTCTCGCAGCGGCAATATTCCTCCATCACCGCCTGCATTTTCTCTCTGGTCACCATGGGTTTTCGCTGTCCTCGTGCTGATGGATGTTCAGGCAGGGCCGATGCCGGGAACGACCGCGCCCACCTTCGGGCCCGGCGTGAAGGTCGCGGGCAAGGTCACCCAACCGTCGACGAGCCCGATGTTGTCATATTTGTACGCCCGCTCCGCATCGATCCGGAAATCCGGCATGCGCCGCAATACGGTCGTCAGGATGATCTCGAACTCAAGCTGCGCATAGTGCGCCCCGAGGCAGCGATGCAGACCCGACCCGAACGCGACGTGGCGATTGGTTCGGCGCCCCACGCGGAATTCGTCGGGCTCCGGAAACTCGTTCGGGTCGCGATTGGCCGCAGCATAGAGCAACATCGCACGGTCGCCCCGCCGCATTGCTTGGCCTCCCAGCACGGTATCGCGCATGACGGTCCGGGTCAGGCCGGAGGTCGGCGCCGAAAGCCGGAGGAATTCCTCGAAGGTGTCGGAAATCGATTCGGGCTTGTCGATCAGTGACCGGCGCAATTCAGAATTTTCCGAAACCATCATCAGGCTGGTGCCAACAACCGAAGCGGTCGTATCGAAACCGGCGCCGAGCACCAGCATGGCAAGCTCGGTGATCTTCTCGTCAGAAAGATCGGTGCCCGCCGCCCTTGCCGCCAGCAAGGTCTGGATCACCGTGACGTTGCCCCCCTGGGTCGGGCTGGCAGCCTGGCGGCCCAGCGCCTCGGCAATGCGGGCCGCCTCCTGTCCTACCACGGCATTTACCTCGGCCCAGAGCGGGTCGTCCGCGGCGAGGTGCGACGAGGTATTCATCGCCTTGGCAAGCTTGCGGGGATCCTTGGCCTCGATGCCGACGAGTTCGAGGCTGAACACGGTCGAGACGACCTCGGCGATGTCGGCAGTGAAGTCGACCGTGCCGGTTTCGATCACCTGGTCGATGGCCGCATCGACGATGGTCTGGATGCGCTCGCGCCACTGGCTGACCGGCCCCGGCAGGAACATGGGATTGAGCGCACGCCGGGTGATGCCCCAGGCCGGCGGGTCCTCCTCGAGCAGTGGGACCTGACGGGGGCGTGGCGGCAGGAACAGCCCATTGCCCTTGCCATGGACCGGACAACCCGCCGTCGCTTCCGCAGTTTCCGGCTCGATCACGCCTTCCGACGAGAAGGTCTCCCAATCCTTGGCGGCCTCGACCAGTTCCTTGCGGCCGAGAACGATCCAGAAGCCGCCGTAAAGCGGCGACCAGGCAACCGGGCCGTGCTCGGCCCGGATATTCCGGTACCATTGGAATCGGTCACGGGCATATTCGGGCGAGTTATGGTCGAAGTAAGGAACCGCCGGCTTTTGCTCGGCCTGCTCTTGCTCTTTTATCACTCTCTATTCTCCTGCCGGACGGCTAACCGTCCTGTCGGGCCCCCTGATGCGTCATGCCTTGCCGCCCTGTCGGTGGTTCCGCCTGTTCACGTATGGACCGGTTGCCGCGCTGCGCCGGCTGCCTGGTTCGCCCCTTGCGGGGCGCGGCCGAGCTCATCCTTGTGCGCCTCGCCCCCCTTGTAGATCGCCACCATCCGCTCGGGCCGGGCGAGCAGGCCGACATCGGCCAGCGGGTCCCCGTCCACCACGATGAAGTCGGCAAGCTTGCCGGGCGCGATCTTGCCCCCGTCCAGGCCCATGGCTTCGTAGCCGTTGACCGTGGCCCAGCGGATGAGGTCGAGAACCGGGATTCCGGCCTCCTCCGCGTAAAGGCGGAACTCGTGTCCATATTCGCCGTGGTTCAGGCCAAACGCGCCGTAATCGTCGCCAAGCAGCAGCTTGACCCCGGCCGCATTCGCCTTGCCGAGAATGGACAGCATGCCATCATGACCGGCACGCATCGATTCGGCGTAGGCCGTGCCGGGGGCGTTGCGCATCACGTTCAGCCCGAAATGCAGGCTCGGCGTCAGGAAAGTGCCCTTCTGAACAGCAGCCTCGATGCAGGCCTCATCGAAGCCATCGCCGTGATCGACGATGTGCATGCCCAGTTCGATGGCGCAGAGGATGGCCTCGCGATTGGCGATGTGCGCCCGGATCTTGGCGCCCCGCTCAGCCGCGGTTCGGATTGCCATGTCCAGCTCCTCGCGCGAGACCTGGGTCTGCTCGGCGGGGACCAGCGATCCGTGCCCGCCGGTCGCGAAGATCTTGATGATTTCGGCCCCATCCTTGATTTCCTGGCGGACGGCGCGGCGGAAACCCTCCGGCCCGTCGCAGCAGACCATCGCGCCGGTTGCGCCGATCTGCATCCAGGAGGGATAGGATAGGTCGTTGAAATGGCCGGTGGTGCTGACGTCGCGGCCGCAGGTCATGATGCGCGGGCCCACGGCATTGCCCTCGGCAACCGCGGCTTTCAGTGCGGGGTCGATGCCATTCGGCGCACCGGCGCTGATGACGCCGGTAAAACCGCAATCTAGCGTCGTCCTGAAGTTCTTGACGGCGCGGACGGCCTGCAAGGCGGGCGATGCCTCAAGCCCGAACGGTGCCGGAGTTGCGCCGATGTCGAAATAGGCGGCGTGATAATGGCCCAGGACCATGCCGGGCATGAGCGTCCTGCCGCCAAGATCGATAACGACATCGTCAGGCCGCGACGAGGGTGGCCGGCCGTCAGCCTCGACCACCTCCGCAAACCGCTCTCCTTCGACCACCACCGTTGCCGCTCGCGGCGCATTTTCGCCATCGAGCAGGCGGCCATTCGTCAGAACGAGTCGTGTCATCCCGGGCTCCTCTCTTCCTCCACGAGCGTGCTGAACTTAAAGGGGTGTGTCAACCAAGTCCTCCCTGGGGTGCGTGCCTTGTGGCGCCATCTGTCGCGCATGAACTCGGGTTAATCTGGCCATAACCTTGGCGCCATGGCCGGCCTGCCATGACTGCCGGCATGGAACGCCGTGCGGCATCGAATCGCTGGGAGCGGGCGCCCCGTCTCGCACGCTACGCCGTGGCGGCCGTGGCGATGATCCTGCTCGCCGTCCATGCGATCGGAGGCTACTTCGAATCGCACCCCTTCAGCTTTGTCCCCGCTCCTCCCGGCGCGCCTCGGCACCGTGATCCGGTCGTGGCTGTGTTCTGGTCCGGGGATATGGGCCTGCGCCTAGGCACGGCCGAAACCGTAATCGGAACGCTGGGCAAGCTCGGCTTTCCCGTGCTGACCGTGAGTAGCCCGATGCTGTTTGCCGGCAAGCGCGATACCGCCTTCGTCGACGAGCAGGTCGCGCGCTCGCTGCGAGAGGCGCTCGACCGCAGCGGCGCCAGCAAGGCCGTGGTGATCGGCAACTCGTTCGGGGCCGACATGGTGGCGGTGGGTCTCGGCCATTTGCCGGCAGACCTCAGGGCCAGGATCAGCTCGGTGGTCCTGGTCGTGCCGGGCATGTCGATCCATTTCCACGCCAATCCGACCGGCCTGTTCTACACCGGGCCGACCGATGCCGATCCCGATCGCACCATCCGCCTGCTCCACGGCCTGCCGGTCAGCTGCATCTACGGGCGGGCCGAGGACGACAGCCTTTGCGACGATCCCCTGCTCACCAGGGCCCGGCGCATCGGTATCGACGATGGGCACATGATGCTGTGGAGCCGGGAGGCCATTGACCGCGCGGTGATCAATACCGTGCTCTCGCCGCCGCGGCCG
>DASTGC010000151.1:0-20602 GCA_035719485.1 Novosphingobium sp. | reverse complement strand
CAAACCGGCGCCCTGCGCAGACCACCAAACTGTCGGAGCCCAGAACCCAGCGACCGGGGTGCAGGGCAGAGACTGCTCGCGCTTTTTCCCGGGCCAGCGCCCGGGCTACGTCCTGCGGTGCGGCGTCCGCCAGGCCGGCCTCGAGCGCACGCTCGTCGATATGCGCGGGAATGGCCATGAACGGCACCCCGGCCGCTTCGAGCATGGCTCGCCGCGAAGCGCTCTGTGACGCCAGGATCAACATGGCTGCCCGTTCAAATCGGCTTCATCCCTGTCCCTGCGCCGTCCCCGCGCGCACGGTTTTCCTGATGCAGACGGATCACTGCCGCGGCGGTTTCCTCGATGGAACGGCGGGTGACGTCAATCACCGGCCAGCCATTATCGGCAAACATGCGCCGCGCAAACTGCACTTCGCGGGAGACCTGTTCATGGTCGACATAATGGGTTGAGGGTGACTGGTTTAGCGACAGCAGCCGGTTACGCCGCACCTGCACCAGCCGCTCGGGCGCCGTTGTCAGCCCCACGATCAGGGGCCGGCACAGCTGGAACAACACCGGCGGGGGCGGACTCTCGACGACGACCGGGACATTGGCGACCTTGTATCCGCGGTTGGCGAGGTAGATCGAGGTCGGCGTTTTCGAGCTGCGTGATACGCCCGCAAGCAGGATATCGGCCTGCTCCCAGTCTTCCCACATGAGCCCGTCATCGTGGGCAATGGTGAACTGGATCGCATCGACCCGCGCAAAATAGGCGGCGTCGAGCATGTGTTGGCGGCCTGGTCGGGCCTTGGCCTGCTGGCCGAGCATGGCCTCGAGCGCCGCGCTCACTGCATCCAGGGCAGGGACAACAGGCAAGCCAAGCGCGCGGCAGCGGCCTTCCAGGCGGGCGCGGATTTCGGCATTAACAAGGGTGAACAGCACCAACCCGGGATTGGCGGCGATTTCCGAAAGGATCCGGTCAAGATGCTGGTGCGAGCGGACCATCGGCCAGAAATGGCGCGTCACCTCGCTGTCGTCGAACTGGGCGAGCGCGGCCTTGGCGATCATTTCCAGGGTTTCGCCGGTGGAATCGGACAGGAGATGAAGATGAAGCCGGGACGTGGGCACCTGTCTGTTCCTGCCTGTGGACAGAACCCGGCATAAACCACGGGAGAGCGACGCTGACAATTCCGGCACGGGATTCTCTGCGCCCAACCGGCTCTCCACCGGGTGACTTGTGGACATGTCGATGAGCTTCCCCACAGGCTGGGGACAAGCGGGATAACTCCTGCTTGACCGTGAACCACGGGGATTCGCGAGCCGTGTCCCCCTGTTCATTCCGGGACAATTCAGGCAAGGGCGCCCAATCCCCGGTTTCCACAGGACCAGAATCTCTCAGAATCCTATTCTAAAGACTCTTATTTATTGGATTGGACCCGATCGGATGCCTGGTCTCCTCCTAGATACCCTGCGTGGAACCAACTGTTCCCGGCGACCTGTGTGGCTGATGCGCCAGGCTGGCCGCTACCTCCCGGAGTACCGGGAACTGCGCGCGAGCAAGGGCGGGTTCCTGCCGCTGGTCTACGACAGTGCGGCGGCTGCCGAAATTACCCTGCAACCGCTCCGGCGGTTCGGTTTTGATGGCGCCATCCTGTTTTCCGATATCCTGATCGTTCCCTATGCGATGGGCCAGAAGCTGGAGTTTCTGGCCGGTGAAGGCCCGCACATGTCGCCCCGCCTCGTCGATCATGCGCTGAGTGGCCTGGAGGCGGTGCCTGAGCGCCTTGCCCCCATTTATGAGACCGTGCGCCTCGTCCGCGCCGCGCTCACGCCCGAGCAGACCATGCTCGGCTTTGCCGGCAGCGCTTGGACCATCGCCACCTATATGGTCGCCGGCGAAGGCAGCCGCGACCAGCATGAAACCCGGGCCTATGCCTACCGCGACCGCGGGGCATTCCAGGCGATCATTGATGCGATCGTCGCTACCACGGTGGATTACCTTGCAGGCCAGGTCCGCGCCGGGGCCGAGGCGGTCCAGCTGTTCGATTCGTGGGCGGGCAGTCTTGCCCCCGCCGAATTCGAGCGCTGGGTGATCGCACCCAATGCCGAGATCGTCCGCCAGCTGCGCCAGCGCTGTCCCGGCACGCCGATCATCGGCTTTCCCAAGGGTTCGGGCGAAAAGCTGCTCGCTTATGCGCGAGAGACCGGGATCGATGCGCTCGGCATCGATGAAACGATCGATCCTCTTTGGGCCGCGCGCGAATTGCCGACCGGCCTGCCGGTCCAGGGCAACCTCGATCCGCTGCTGCTCCTCGCGGGCGGCAATGAGCTTGATATCCAGGCCCGCCGCGTGCTTGATGCATTCGCCGACCGGCCTCACGTGTTCAATCTAGGCCACGGAATCGGCCAGTTCACCCCGATCGAACATGTCGAGCGACTGCTTGGCGTGGTGCGGGGCTGGAGCCGCTAGCGGGGTGAAGCGCACGCGGCTCAGGATCTGCCGCAAGAAGTTGCGCCACGCGACTATTGCCGAGGCCCGGGCCAAGGCGCGCGAGGGTGCGGTCCCGCTCCGGGCCTATCGTTGCGACAAGTGCCGCCATTTTCACCTGACCAGCCGGCGTCGAGACTGATGCTGCGCGCAGGCTTATCCCAAGGCATACCCCCGGCCCCAACTTATGGCACACTTGCCATTCACGGCCACTTCCCCCACCCGGGCCGCCGTCCTATGATTTTCCGATGCAGCAGGCGCTTACGATGACCTACCTCTGGCTCAAGGCCGGCCACGTGATCTTCGTGATCTTCTGGATGGCCGGGCTTTTCATGCTGCCGCGCTACTTCGTCTACCACCAGGAAGCCCCGGCCGGATCGCCGGAACGGAAACTTTGGGTTGAGCGGGAGCAGAAGCTCCTCAAGATCATCCTCTGGCCCGCACTGGTGGTCACCTGGGTCCTCGGGCTGGCGCTCGCCCTGCAGATCGATGCCTTCCAACAAGGCTGGTTCCATGTGAAGCTGGCCTTCGTCCTCGGCCTGACTGCTCATCACTTGCTGTTGGCCAGCTATGCCGCGGCCCTCGCTCGGGGCGAAGAGCGGCTGACCGGCAAGACGCTGCGTCTGCTTAATGAGGTGCCTGGGATCGCCGCAGCGTTCATCGTTGTCATGGTGATCGTAAAGCCGTTCTGAACTGCATCATCGGGAGCCAAGCGGGGCCATGCAGGAGCTGAAATTCTACACAGCGTGCCCGCTATGCGACAGCCCGGATCTTGCCGATCTGCGGGAGGATTCCTGCGCTGGCCATGCGCTCTATAGGGAGCCACTGTCGCCGGTGCTGTTGTGGCGAACTTGCCGCACCTGCGGGCACGTGTTTCGCAACGGTTTCTACACCGAGGCTGCCTGCGAAATACTGTTCTCTGGTACGCATGACCATCAGAAGGTGGGCTACGACTTCGAGGCCCAGCGCTGGGTTTCGGCGCGCATGATCGAGAAGGTCCTACCCTGGCAAAATGCCGGGCCTTGGCTGGACCTGGGCTTTGGTAACGGCTCCCTCCTGCTGACGGCGCAGGAATTCGGGTTTGAGCCGGTCGGTATAGACCTGCGGGTGGACAACGTCACGGCACTGGGCCAACTTGGCCTTGAAGCACATAGCCAGCCTCTGGAAACTTTGGATTTTCCCGGCCGGTTTAGCGTCGTCTCGATGGCCGATGTGCTAGAGCACACACCTTTTCCGCCGATTGTCCTCCAACATGCTCACAGGATGTTAGCCGATGGCGGGGTGCTGTTCCTGTCGATGCCTAACGCGGATTCGCCGCTCTGGCACCTGATGGATCGTGCGGGCGCCAATCCCTATTGGGGGGAGTTGGAACACTATCACAACTTCGGCCGTGCCCGCCTCGAGGGTCTGCTTAACGAACACGGCTTCCGGTCGGTGCGCTACGGGGTCAGTGAGCGCTACCGCGCCTGCATGGAAGTGATCGCGCTGAAGGCCTGATCAGAGGTTGGCCTCTCAAGCCGGCGCAAGGACGATCGGCGCTCTCTCCCCGCGCACCTGCTGGTCGGCCATCGCGCGGTAGAGCCGTTCCAGATCTCGGGCGAATCCGGGCGTGTCGAACAGCGGACAATTGCGCCGGACCGAACGGAGATGTGCGCTGAGAGCCATGCGGCGCGCATGATCGCGTGCGAGGTCGAGCGTGAGCCGGTAGGCTGCCTCGTCATCGGGCGCGATAAGTTCCGCCAGGCCCACGGCATCGAGCAGGCTGGCGGCGACCCGCGAGGCGAAGATTTCCCCCGGGCGGGTCACCAGCGGTACGCCGGCCAGCAAGGCATCGCTCCCGGTGGTGTGCGAAGTGTAGGGGAAGGTGTCGAGCGCGAGGTCGGCCAGCTGCAGACGCGCGATGTGATCGCGCTGGCTCATCGCCGGGGCGAATACCAGCCGGTCCGGCCCGATTCCGCGCGCGGCTGCTTCGCCCTGCAGCCGCTTGCGCGAACTGTCCCCTTGCTTCAGCAGCCACAGCACGCTGCCGGGAAGTTGGCGCAGCAGGTCCATCCAGCGATCAAACGATGCCGGCGAGAACTTGTAGCTGGAATTGAAGTTGGCGAGGATCAGCCCCTCTTCCGGAAGGCCCTGGCTGGCGCGGCTGGGCGGCTGTCCGGGAATGAAGGTGTCGTCATTGGGCTGGTAGCAATGGGGCATCAGCGCCAGCACTTCCGAATAGTCTGCCTCGCTTCCGAGTGGCGTTACCCACCGATCGCCGATGATATAGTCGGCCAGCCGGGGATCGCCGAGCGTGCCGGGATAGCCGAGCCACGACACCACCACCGGCGCCGGGCGCAGGGCCTGGATGCCGAGGCGGTTCTCCTGGGTATAACCCTTGAGATCGACCAGGATGTCGATGCCATCGGCATGGATCCGCGCGGCGGCTTCCTCATCGGAGATGCGGGCTACGTCGTAGAAGCCCGCGCAGGCTGGCGCGGCCTCGATCCGGGTGCGTTCGGCCTCGCCGATGACTGCCCCGGTGGAATAGCAGACGAAGGCTACCCGGGCGGGATCATGTGCGGCCAGCACGCCGGCCAGCAGGCGCATGGTTGCATGCTCGAAATAGTCGGACGAGACATAGCCCACGCGCAAGACCGGCTCGGCGCGCGCGGCAAGCTGGCCGGGGGGGACGAGCATGGGCCGGTGCAGCAGCGATCCGTAGGTCTGCCGGGCATAGGCGCGCGCGACCATGCGGTGCTGGGCCCCGGTCAGGGTCGGGTGAATCAGCAGGTCGAACGGGGCGGGCACATTCTCCAAATGCTCCGCGCCGATGTCGATATTGGCGGCAATGCGCTCTTCCAGCACCGGCAAGTCCGTCCAGTCCCAGACGGATCGGGCCGAGAGCATCCACTTGGACCAGGCCATGGTTAGCGCCGGATCGGCAAGCGCGGCCGCCCGATACTGTGCCGCCGCCCGCTCTGCACGGCCGAGTTCGCGCAGCACGTTAGCATGATTGCACAGCAACAGCCCGTCTCCCGGGTTTGTCGCGACGCCTTGGGCAAACCAGCCTGCCGCCTCCTCCAGGCGCCGGCCCTTTTGCGCGATGAGGCCAAGGTTGTTGAGCGCCATCTTGTGGCCGGGATCGCGCGCCAACTCACGCCTGTAGGCCTGCTCTCCCTCGGCGATGCGGCCCTGATCCACCAGCGCGGCGCCAAGGCAGGCTTCGGCCGCCGGGTAGAGCGGCGATACGGCCAGGAGATGCCGCAAGACGGCCTCGGACTCGGCGGGACGATGAGTCATCAGCAAGGTTCGGGCCAGGTTGAATAGGCTCACGGCATAGTCCGGCATGATCGCAAGAGCCCGGCGGAACAGCTGCTCTGCTTCCGTGGCCTTTCCGTCGGTGAGGGCGGCGAGGCCGAGATTGTTCCAGCCTTCCACCAGGTTGGGATCGCTGGCGACGGCGGCGCGCAGGGCCGCTTCCCCCTCCTCCCTGTGGCCGGTGCTGTTGAGCAGGTTGCCGAAATTGCTCCACGCCGGGGCATAGGCGGGATCGGCCGCAACGGCTCGCCGGAAAGCCGCTTCGGCTGCTGTGGAATCGCCCGAATGGAGGTGGCACAGGGCGATCATGTTCAGCGTATCCCCACGCTCTCCGTGCGACACGAGCAGATTTTCTGCTACCCAAAGTGCCTGCCGGAGTTCGCCGGCATGGAAGTAATTTCGAACATCATTGAAAATAATATCGAAATTCATCCCCGCACCAATTCATAGCGACTTGGACCGAAACCGTTGCCGCTTCTTGCGAGATTGGCAACCTCAAATAACTTGGTCCTATCCTGAGATCGGGCCCTGCGACGGCGGTCCATCGCTTGCCGATTGACCTCGCTGCTTGCGGCGCCTATCTCCCACCCCGTCTCCGGCGCGAGCGCGGCGTCCGCCGCCAGCCTCGCAGGTCCGCTTTCCCCAAGCCCGATGACCCGAGCCGGCCACATCCAGTACCCGGAATAACGATAATGCATCTGAAAGAACTCAAGAAGAAGACCCCGGCCGAGCTGGTCGAGATGGCCGAGGAATTCGGCGTCGAGGGCGCCAGCACCATGCGCCGGCAGGACCTGATGTTCGCCATTCTCAAGGAAGTGGCGGAAGAAGGAGAGGAAATCCTCGGCATCGGCACGATCGAGGTCCTCACCGACGGCTTCGGCTTCCTGCGCAGCCCCGAGGCCAATTACCTTGCTGGTCCCGACGATATCTACGTCTCGCCCAATCAGGTCCGCAAATGGGGCCTGCGCACCGGTGACACGGTCGAGGGCGAGGTCCGCGCGCCCAAGGATGGTGAGCGATACTTTGCCCTCACCCGCCTGATCAGCGTCAACTTCGACGATCCCGAGGCCGTTCGCCACCGGGTGAACTTCGACAACCTGACCCCGCTCTACCCGGACGAGCGTCTGCGGCTCGATACCATCGATCCGACGGTCAAGGACAAGTCGGCCCGGGTAATCGACCTGATCAGCCCGCAGGGCAAGGGCCAGCGCGCCCTGATCGTGGCCCCGCCGCGCACAGGCAAGACCGTGCTGCTCCAGAACATGGCCAAGGCGATCACCGACAATCACCCCGAGGTGTTCCTAATCGTCCTGCTGATCGATGAACGCCCCGAGGAAGTCACCGACATGCAGCGCTCGGTCAAGGGCGAGGTGATTTCCTCGACCTTTGACGAACCAGCTACTCGTCACGTCCAAGTTGCTGAAATGGTTATTGAAAAGGCAAAGCGCCTGGTCGAGCACAAGCGCGACGTGGTCATCCTACTCGATTCGATCACCCGCTTGGGCCGAGCTTACAACACGGTCGTCCCCAGCTCCGGCAAGGTGCTGACTGGCGGCGTTGATGCAAATGCCCTCCAGCGCCCGAAGCGCTTCTTTGGCGCAGCGCGCAACATCGAGGAAGGCGGCTCACTCTCGATCATCGCTACGGCCCTGATCGATACCGGCAGCCGCATGGACGAAGTCATCTTTGAAGAGTTCAAGGGTACCGGCAACAGCGAAATCGTGCTCGACCGCAAGGTGGCCGACAAGCGCATCTTCCCCGCGCTCGATGTCGGCAAGAGCGGCACCCGCAAAGAAGAGCTGCTGGTCGAGAAGAGCAACCTTGCCAAGATGTGGGTCCTGCGCCGCATCCTCATGCAGATGGGCACGGTCGACGCGATGGAATTCCTGCTCGACAAGATCAAGGACACGAAGACCAATGAAGATTTCTTCGCGACCATGAACCAGTAAGCAAAAGGGCGCGGTGTGATCCGCGCCCTTTCTTATCCGGGTCATCCTTGGGCTGCCGGGCATGCGGCAGGCAATTGGCTAGCGCAGGGCCTCCGCAAAGAACGCTTCCGTCCGTCCATCGGCCAGACGGGCTCCTTCCTCGTTGCGGCGCTTGCCCATTTCGGCGGCGAAGCCGTGGTCCAAACCTTCATAATCGTGGATCGTCACGTGGGGGTTTGGATCGAGCCCCTCGTGCATCGTCTTCTGGTCCTCGGGCGGCACAAAGCCGTCGGCCGTGGGAACATGCAGCATCAGCGGCCGGGCAATGGCGTGGCTTTCGTTCAGCATGCCCGGAATGCCGACGCCGTAGTAGCCAACCGAGGCATCGATGTCGGTCCGGGTTGCAGTCTGGTAGGCGATCTTTCCACCCATGCAGTAGCCGACCAGCCCCACCTTGGGCACGCCGGCCTCACGGCGGATCCAGCGGATTGTCGCCTCCACATCGCGGATCCCCGCATCGAAGTCGTGCTTCATCATGAAGCCGATGGCCTGCTGGAATTCTTCCGGCACGTCCGGATCGAGATCGACGCCTGCCTGCTGCCGCCAGAACACGTCAGGCGCGACCGCGAGATAGCCGAGGTCCGCCCAGTGGTCCGCCTTGCGGCGAATGCCTTCGTTGACGCCGAACACCTCCTGGATGACGATGATCGCCGCCGTGGGCGGTCCCGCGGGTCGTGCCACATAGGCCTGAAATTCCCCATCGCCCTCGTAAGTGGGGATCCGCACATATTCCGCCATGGTCGCTCTCCGCTCGATTCCCGGTCCAGGGTGACAATTGCCGCTCCGGTGGACTTTGCCAAGCCTCTGTGCCAGCTTGCGGCACGCGGGAACGGAGCCAGCGGATGAAGGTCAACGTCGAGGTCGATTGCACGCCGGAGGAAGCGCGCCGGTTCCTGGGCCTGCCCGATGTGAGCAAGGCCAACGAAGCCTACGTCGATGCCGTGCTCAAGGCCATGCAGGGCACCGCCAGCCTCGACCAATTGCATTCGCTGAGCAAGCAGATGGCCCCGATGGGCGAGCTTGGCATGTCGCTGTTCAAGCAGTTCATGGACATGGGTACGAATCGCAAGAGCGAATAACATCCGCCCGGTCTCCGATGCTTGACACCATATTCGCGCTTTCCAGCGGCGCCGCTCCGGCGGCCATTGCCGTTATCCGGATCAGCGGGCCACAGGCCGGCGCGGCTCTCGAGCAGCTTTCTGGACGTCTCCCCCCGCCGCGCCGAGCAGTCACTGCCAGCCTGCGCAATCCCGATGGCGACCTGCTCGATCGTGCCCTCGTGCTGTGGTTGCCTGGGCCGCATACGGCGACCGGCGAGGATTGCGCCGAGCTTCACCTGCATGGCGGTCGCGCCGTGATTGCAACCGTCGAACGAACGCTGGCGCAACTCCCCGGCTTGCGCAGGGCCGGTGCCGGGGAGTTCACCCGCCGCGCCTTCATCAACGGCAAGATCGATCTGGCCGAAGCCGAGGGGTTGGCCGACCTGCTTTCCGCCGAGACCGAGCTCCAGCGCCAGGCAGCCTTGGCCCTGTCGGCCGGATCGTTCTCCCGCCAGGTGGACGCCTGGCGCCTCGCCGTCCTCACCCTTTCCGCCCAGGTTGAAGCCGTCCTCGATTTCTCCGAAGACGACGATATCGGTGCCTTGGACCAAGGGTTCGCCCACGCGCTGGCCGGGCTGGCGGAAGAACTGGGGTCATGGCTCGGCCGCCCCCGTTCCGAACTCTTGCGCGAAGGCTTCCGGGTCGTCCTCGCTGGGCCACCAAACGCCGGTAAATCTACCCTTTTCAATGCATTAGTTGAATCGGAAGCGGCAATTACCTCCCCCCTCCCGGGCACGACCCGCGACGTTGTAACCCGGCCCGTGGCACTTGCCGGATTGCCGTTCCTGTTCCTCGACACGGCCGGCCTGCATGAGGGGACCACAGACCCTATCGAGCACACCGGCATGGCGCGCGCCCGCAGCGAATTGGATCGGGCTGATCTCGTGCTCTGGCTCGGTCCTGAGGCGGAGTGTCCGGCAGGCGCTTGGAATATCGAGGCGCAATGCGATCGGCCCACGCATCCTCGCAAGGGTGCTGCCCGCCATCGTGTGTCTGCGCTAACCGGTACGGGGATGGATGCGCTCCGCGACGATCTTGTCGTTACCGCTCGTGCCGCCCTGCCTCGGCCCGGTGAGGCCACGCTGAACCAGCGGCAACATGGCCTGATAACCCAGGCCCGCGAATCGCTTTTGGCCGCATCCGATTTTGCCGATCCGCTGCTCGTGGCCGAATCGCTTCGCCTGGCCCGGGTCGCTTTCGATGCGCTGCTGGGCCGCACCACCACCGAAGACATGCTGGACGCACTTTTCGGCCGCTTCTGCATCGGCAAATAGCTGTTTCACGTGAAACACCGTAGTGCCCGCTCGTCTGGACCAGCCGTCGCGATTCCTGTAAGCGCGCGGGCATGCACCAGTTCGACATCATTGTCGTAGGCGGCGGGCACGCCGGCTGCGAGGCGGCGGCAGTCGCGGCGCGGATGCGTGCGCGGGTTGGGCTGGTGACCTTCGATCCGGCCCAGCTCGGCGCAATGAGCTGCAATCCGGCGATCGGTGGCCTCGGCAAGGGTCACTTGGTGCGCGAAGTGGATGCTCTGGACGGCCTCATGGGACGTGCCGCCGATGCCGCAGCTATTCACTACCGCATGCTTAACCGGAGCAAGGGTTCCGCTGTCCAGGGCCCGCGCATCCAGGCCGACCGCAAGCTGTTCAAGGCTTCGGTCCAGGCACAGCTGGCGCGACAGGAACGCCTGGACGTCATCGCCGGCGAGGCTGCGGCGCTGCACATGGCCGGCGGGCGGGTCGGCGGCGTGGTCCTCGCGGATGGGCAAGTCCTGCTAGCAGGTGCAGTGATCCTGTGCACCGGCACATTTCTCGGCGGCGCCCTGTTCCGCGGAGAAGAACGCATGGTCGGTGGACGCATTGGCGAGGCATCGGCCCAGCGCCTCGCCGCCCAACTGCGGGAGGCCGACCTGCCGATGGCTCGGCTGAAGACAGGCACGCCGCCCCGCCTGGATGGACGCACGATTGACTGGTCTGCGCTGGAAGAACAGTGGTCCGATGCCGAACCTTGGACCATGTCTCCGCTCAGCGAGAGCCGCGTCAACCCCCAGGTGTTCTGCGCGATCACGCGGACCAATCCACGCAGTCATGACGTCATCCGCGCAAACCTCCATCGCTCACCGCTGTTCACCGGCGCCATCGGAGCCTCGGGCCCGCGCTATTGCCCCTCCATCGAAGACAAGATCCATCGCTTCGCGGACCGCGACGGCCATCAGGTATTCCTCGAACCCGAGGGGTTGGACAGCCACCTCGTATATCCAAACGGGATCAGCACATCCCTGCCCGCCGATGTGCAGCTGGCAATGGTCCGCACGATGTCCGGGCTTGAACAGGTGGAGATCGTCACGCCGGGCTATGCCGTGGAATACGATCATGTCGATCCGCGAGCCCTCCGCCCGAGCCTTGAGCTGCGTGCCCTGCCCGGCCTCTATTGCGCCGGCCAGCTGAACGGTACGACCGGGTATGAAGAGGCGGCCGCGCAAGGCCTGGTTGCCGGCATGCACGCCGCTGCGGCTGTCCTCGGCAAATCGTCCGCCGCGTTGGACCGGGCCAACTCTTACCTCGCCGTGATGATCGACGACCTGACATTGCACGGCGTCAGCGAGCCCTACCGCATGCTCACGGCCCGGGCCGAGTATCGCCTGCGCCTGCGTGCCAATAATGCTGGTACACGCCTCACCCCCTTGGGGATTGCTTGCGGCGCGGTCGGCGCGCTGCGGAGAGACTGGTACCTGCGGCGCGAGGAGGCCCGCGACCGGCTGGACGCAGCGTTGGCCGCCGAAGCGAGCGCTGCCGAACTGAGCCGCGCCGGCCTCCCGGTGCGGACCGACACCGGTCGCCTGCCCCTGCGCGAATGGCTGCGCTTTTCGGGAGTCACGTTCGAGGGTCTGGCCCCGTGGATGCCCGGGGACCTGCCGGATGATCCCGAGCTGTGCGCCGAAGTTGCCGAGGATGCGGCCTATGCGCCCTATCTCCTTCGGCAGGAGGGGGAACTGCGCGCCTTGCGGGCTGGTGACGGGTTGTCGTTGGGCGATGCCTTCCCCTACGCGGCGGTCGCCGGCTTGTCGCGCGAGATGGTCGAGCGATTGGAGCGTGCGCGTCCTGCCACTCTGGCCGACGCCGGGCGGGTGCCCGGCATTACCCCAGCCGCCCTCGCAGCCCTGCTCGTCCAGGCCAAGCGGCAGGCGGCATGACCATCGCAACCGAGGCCGAGGCGCGCGCCTTGGTGGCGCGCCTGGGGGATCCCGGTTCCGTCGAACGGTGCGAGCATCTGCTGGACCTGCTTGCCGAGGAGAATACCCGGCAGAACCTCGTCTCGAAGGCTAGCCTTGCCGATGCATGGGTGCGCCACATTGCCGATTCGGCGCAGCTGCTCACCTACGTTCCACGTGAAACACCCGGGCCATGGTTGGATCTCGGCACCGGTGCGGGGTTTCCTGGGCTTGTTGTCGCCGCGCTCCGCCCGGACCTGCCAGTCTGCATGGTCGAGTCGCGCACGCGACGGGTGGACTGGCTCGAACGCGCGAAACAGAAGCTCTCGCTCAGTCAGGCCAGGGTGCTCGGGTGTCAGCTGGAGGCAGTCGAATCCTTTCCCACTGCCGCAATATCGGCGCGCGCATTTGCTCCACTGCAGCGGCTAATCGAGATTTCCGCACGCTTTTCCACAAGCGACACTATTTGGTTGTTGCCGAAAGGCCGCTCCGCTTGGGATGAGGTGAATCAGTTGTCTGGATGGCATCACCTGTTCCACGTGGAACAATCGCTGACTGATCCGGACGCGGGGGTGGTGGTCGGATCGCTTGCCGGCCCGCTCGGTGGCTTGGCCAAGGCGCGAAGGAAGAGCAGATGATCCGCATCGCGATTGCCAACCAGAAGGGCGGGGTGGGCAAGACAACCACTGCGATCAACCTCGCCACAGCCCTTGCTGCCACCGGGTGGAAGACCCTTCTGATCGACCTCGATCCTCAGGGGAATGCCTCGACCGGGATAGGGCTGGCTGCGGCAGATCGCGGCGCCTCTTCCTATGATGTGCTGGTCGATCAGGCGTCCCTGGCAGCGTGCATCTCGCCGACGCGAATTCCAGGTCTCGACATCATTCCGGCAACGGTTGATCTATCGGGAGCGGAAGTCGAGCTCGTCGGTGTCGAAAACCGCACTGATCGGCTACGCACCGCGCTCGCGGGGCCCGGCTCCTATGACGTCTGCCTGATCGACTGCCCACCTTCGCTTGGCCTGCTCACGCTCAATGCGCTCTGCGCGGCCGATACCCTGCTCGTTCCGCTCCAGTGCGAATTCTTTGCGCTTGAGGGTCTCAGCCAGCTGCTGCAGACGGTCGAGCGCGTGCAGGAACGGTTCAACCCAGGGCTCGGCATCGTTGGCATTGCCCTCACCATGTATGATCGCCGCAATCGGCTGACGGAGCAGGTGTCCGACGATGTGCGCTCCTGCCTCGGTCAGTTGGTGTTCGAGACGGTCATCCCGCGCAACGTGCGCCTCTCGGAGGCGCCCAGCCACGGCTTGCCCGCGCTGATCTACGATCACAACTGCTCCGGCAGCCGCGCTTACATGGCCCTCGCCCGCGAGCTTATCGGGCGCCTGCCATCACGGAGATTGGCCGCATGAGTGACGATCAGGAAACCACGGCACCTGTGGCCGAAGCGCTCGCGCCGAACCGCCGCAAGCCACCCGCGCTCGGGCGCGGCCTTGGCGCGCTGCTTGGCGAGGTTCGACGGGAAGAATCGGTGTTTGGTTCCCCGGCCGCCGGTTCTTTCCAGTTAGGGCTGGCGAGTCTGCCTACATCAGCGATAGAGCCGCACCCCGAACAGCCCCGCCGCCGGTTCGACGAAGTCGCGCTCGAGGAACTGGCTGCATCGATCGCTGCGCGCGGCGTTATCCAGCCGGTTATCGTGCGTCCCCTCGGCAATGGCCGCTTCCAGTTGGTCGCCGGTGAACGGCGGTGGCGCGCGGCCCAGAAGGCGCGGTTGCACGAGATTCCCGCGCTCATCCGTGACCTGACTGAGCGCGAGGTCACGGCCCTTGCCCTGATCGAAAACCTCCAGCGTCAGGATCTCAATCCGGTCGAGGAAGCTCGCGCCTACGACCGTCTTGCCCAGACTGAAGGCATGACCCAGGCCGAAATCGCCAGGATGGTCGACAAGTCGCGCAGCCACGTCGCGAATCTTCAGCGCCTGCTGGCGCTTCCCGCACCCGTGCTCGACATGGTTGAAGCCGGTGACCTGTCGATGGGCCATGCCCGCGCCCTGATCGGTACGGACGATGCCGAGGACCTCGCCCGCGCCGCTGTCGACGGGCAATTGTCGGTGCGCGAGATCGAGAAGCTGATCCGCCGGCGCAACCGGCCCGAGCCGCAGCTGCCGCGCCGTGCCCGGTCTGCCACCGCGTCGGTAGAGAATGCCGATATACTCGCGGTGCAGAACCACCTCGAGGAATTCCTCGGCCTGTCGATCCGGATTGCGGTCGATCCCGATCCGACCTCGGGGACCATCTCGATTCGCTACCGCACGCTCGACCAGCTGGATCTGGTTTGCCAGCGGCTTACGGGCGGAAATATCTGAAATATATGGATGTTATTGCGGCGTCCGCTTGTCCGGTACAAGCCGTATGCGCTTGTCCGGCACCGGGCGACGCGGGATATGGCGTGAGCGGCGGGGTACTTCGGCGATGATTTCCTCGGTCACCACGGTTTCCTTGCAGGCCCCGCGCGCCACCTCCCCCTCGCCGGCTGTCATGGCAACCGGAACCAGCATGACGGGAACGCCGTAGCCGTAAGCACCGCCGTAGCCTACGGGCGCTTGCTGGTCCCATCCGTCGACCATGGCCTCGCACTGGTCGCGCACGTGGGGTGCGTCTTCGGCCCGGTCGATCGCCGCGCCGGCAATCGCCCCGACGGCAGCCCCAGCCACGGTACCCAGGACCTTGTCGCCATGGCCGGCGATCGCATTGCCGGCGATGCCGCCAACAACTCCGCCGATTACGGCCCCACCAAGGCCGTTGTCACCCAGGCGATGCCGGCACTCGCGCAGCCATTCGTCGCGGTTCTGCATCGGCGGGGCTGGCGGCTCGGCCTCGGCGTGCCGTGCGTATCGGATCACGGTCGGTGCCTGCCATCCGCCATACCACGCTCCGAACGGGCCGCCCCAGTGCGGCAACATGGCCGGGCGATGGGCGGGCTGGCCATCGTGAGCCTGCGCGGGGGAGGAGCACAGCGCGCCCAGAACGGCAAGGGCAAGCACGGCATGGTGGCGCATCAGATGGTTCCCCTCTGGGCGGCGGATCGGCGGCAGCCCGATCGGCGCATTAACCCGGAATTTAGCATCGTTTGCAGCAGCCTTCCACGCGCGCCAAAAGGGCCGTCCCAATTCGGCGCAAATCGGCGCGAGCCGGGTCGGCGCAGCCGTGGCGCCATCCGAGGTTGTCCCCACGGGGCGCCCGGACTATCTCAGCGGCCATGAATGAAACCCTGCGCAAAATCCTCGTCGTCTTCGGCCTCGTTCTCCTAGTCCTGATCAGCGTGGCCGCCTATGTGCTGCATGGCAACCCGACTGATCGCCCGCTCTCCGCCACGGTCGGCAAGATCCCGCAGCTGGTGGATCCCGAACCCGAACGGTTTCCCACGATCTCTATTGCAAAGCCGATCGGCTGGAAACCGGGCGATGCGCCGGTTGCCGCCAATGGCCTGGTGGTCAATCGCTTTGCCGAAGGCCTCGATCACCCGCGGACCATGCTGCTCCTGCCCAACGGGGACCTTCTCGTTGCCGAGACCAACCGGCCTGAAGCGGTCGGCCCGGGCGGCATCACCGGGTGGGTGATGAATCTGTTGTTTGCCCGCGCCGGTGCCGGCGAGGCCTCGCCCAACAAGCTCATCCTGCTGCGTGATGCCGATGGCGATGGCGTGGCCGAGCAGCGCTTCGTCCTGCGTAGCGGGCTCGATTCCCCGTCAGGCCTCGCCTGGGGCAACGGCAAGCTCTACGTTGCCGATCACAATGCCGTGCTTGCCTTCGCTTTCACCCCGGGTCAGACCAGCCTGACCTCGGCCCCCCAGAAGCTGCGCGACTTGCCGCCCGCCGGGAATCACTGGATGCGCAACCTCGTGATCAGCCCGGACGGCGCCAAGCTCTATGTTGCGGTCGGCTCCTCCTCTAACATCGGGGAAAACGGCATGAAGGCCGAGGAAGGGCGCGCCGCGATCTGGGAGATTGACACCGCAACGGCCCGGGGCCGGCAATATGCCGCCGGAATGCGCAATCCCAACGGCATGGACTGGAATCCGGCCACCGGCGAACTCTGGGCCACGGTCAACGAGCGTGACATGCTGGGCGGCGATCTCGTCCCGGATTACCTGACCAACGTGCCGATCGGTGCGCAATACGGGTGGCCGTGGTTTTACTGGAAGGACCTGCAGGACGACCGGGTGAAGGAGCCCTTCCCGGAATACCTCAACGAATATATCCGCAAGCCGGAATATGCGCTCGGCGCCCATGTCGCAGCGCTCGGCTTCCGCTTTGCGACGGCGGGCAACCGGCTCGGCACGAATTTCGCCAACGGCGCCTTCATCGCCCGCCATGGCTCGTGGAACCGCAAGCCGGCGGTGGGCTACGACGTGGTTTTCGTGACCTTTGACGCCAACGGCAATCCCCGCGGCATGCCGGTCCCGGTTCTCAGCGGCTTCCTGACCGGCTCCGGGCAGACCCATGGCCGTCCCACCTGGATCGAATTCGACCGGACCGGCGGCCTGCTCGTCAGCGACGATACCGCGGGCATCATCTGGCGCCTCGTTTCGCCGACCGCCAAGCCGACCGAGGCGATCAAGCCTGTTGTGACCGGGCACATGCCCCCGCAGCGCCAGCTCAACAGTGAAGCCGCCGCCTCCTTCCGACCGGATCCGAACTCCCAGCAGCCATGAGGACCCTTTGCGCTAAAGCGCCCGACCCGCCCGCCCGGCCAGCTCGTTGACAAATTGCCACGCCACCCGCCCGGACCGGGCGCCGCGGCGCTTCGACCATTCCAGCGCGTCGGCGGCATCGAATGTGAGCCCATAGGCCTGCGCATAACCTGCGATGATCGCAAGGTAATCGTCCTGGCTGCAGGCGTGAAAGCCGATGGAAAGGCCGAACCGGTCAGCAAGGGCGAGCCGGTCGTCTACCACGTCGCGCGGGTTGATCGGATCGTCCTGTTCGGAGAGATGCCGGCTGACTATGGCGCGGCGATTGGCGGTCACGGCCAGGCGCACGTTGGCGGGCCTCGCCTCGACCCCGCCCTCGAGCCAGGATCGCAGCTGCCGCGGTCCGGTGCTGTCGCCGTCCTCGAAGCCCAGAACGTCGATATAGACCAGGAACGGTCGTTCCTGCCGGGCGAGGAGGGCGAATAATCCGGTCAGGCCCTCCAGCGCATTGGGCGCCACCTGCACCAGCGCGATCGGCCCAATGGCCGCCTGGGCGGCCACCACCGCGGCGCGCAGCAGCGCGGATTTGCCCATTCCGCGCGACCCCCACAACAACATGTCGTGGGCGGCATGGCTCGCCGCATGGCGCGCGATGTTGGCGACGACCACGTCCTTCTGCGAATCAATCCCCATGAGCAGCTCAAGCGGCGGCGCGGCCAGTACTGGCACTGCGCGAGGGCCCGATCGGTCCCAGACGTAGGCCGGGCTCGCCAGCCAGTCCACCGCGGCCGCGGCGGTGGGCGCAATTCGCTCCAGCGCGGCGGCGATCCTTGCCAGCAAGGAGCTATCGTCGTTGCGGTCGGTCATCGGGCAGGGTCGCTTCCGGTTCGGCCGCAGGCAGCATGCCACGGCGGGTCTTGGATTGGGTTGCAGGACCGCTATAGCGCCGGGATGACCGGGAACAATCACCCGCGCATCCGCGCCGCGGACGAAACCGGCATTGCCGATGCCGTGCAGCGGCTTGCCCGGGGCGAGCCGGTCGCTGTGCCGACCGAGACGGTCTACGGCCTCGCCGCTCGGGCCGACTCTGCCGAAGCCGTCGCCGCGATCTACCGCGCCAAGGGCCGGCCTGATTTCAATCCGCTCATCGTTCACGTGCCCGGCTTGTCCGAGGCTGAGCGGCTGGCTCGCTTCGACGAGCGGGCGCGGGCGCTGGCAGCAGCATCCTGGCCCGGCCCGCTGACCCTGGTCCTGCCCATGCGGGACGAGGCCGGACTCGCGCCGGCGGTCACCGCCGGCCTGCCCACCGTCGCCCTGCGTTGCCCGTCACATCCGGTGATGCGGACCGTTCTTGCCGCCTGCCCGTTTCCGCTGGCAGCGCCTTCGGCCAACCGCAGCGGCGCCGTCAGCCCGACCACGGCTGACCATGCTGCCGCCAGTCTCTCCGGAAAGATCGGCCTCGTTCTCGATGGCGGCCCGACCAGGGCGGGCATCGAATCGACCATCGTCGCCCTGCGGGAGGACGGCTGGTCGCTGCTGCGTCCCGGCCCGATCACCGCGGAGCAGATTGCCGAGCTGATCGGCCCCCCGCTGGCCGAATCCGCGCGCGGAGTCGAGGCCCCCGGCCAGCTGGCCAGCCACTATGCCCCAGGCAAGCCGGTCCGGCTGGGCGCTGAGTCGGCCGATCCGGATGAATTCCTGATCGGCTTCGGCCCAGTCGTCGGCGTGGTCAGCCTGTCTCCATCCGGCGATCTCGCTGAGGCCGCTGCCCGGCTCTACGATTGCCTGCACCGGGCTGCCGCCGCAACCCAGCCCCGCATCGCGGTCGCCCCCATCCCGCAGACGGGGATCGGCGCTGCCATCAACGACCGCTTGCGCCGCGCCGCCGCCTGAGCTGCAAACGAAAGGGCCGCCCGCAAGCGGACGACCCTTCGGCTCGGCGGCACTGGTCGCGTTCAGGCGACGGGCGCAGCCTCGTAATACTTGGGGGCATGCTCGTTGAGGATCGCGAGAATCTTCTTGAGCGCTGCGGGCTCGTCGGTCTTTTCCATGGCGGCCAGCTCGCGGGCGAGGCGCGACGAGGCTGCCTCGAAGATCTGTCGTTCGGAGTAGGACTGCTCGGGCTGGTCGTCGGCGCGGAACAGGTCGCGGGTCACCTCTGCGATCGAGACGAGATCGCCCGAGTTGATCTTGGCTTCATACTCCTGGGCGCGGCGCGACCACATGGTGCGCTTGACCTTGGGCTTGCCCTTCAGCGTATCGAGCGCCTCACGCAGGGTCTTGTCCGACGACAGCTTGCGCATGCCGATCGCTTCGACCTTGTTGACCGGAACGCGCAGGGTCATGCGCTCCTTCTCGAAACGGAGCACGTAAAGCTCCAACTTCATGCCCGCGATTTCTTGTTCCTGATGCTCGATGACCCGGCCGACACCGTGCTTGGGGTAAACGACGTAATCTCCGACATCGAAGGCGTGCGCCTTGGCGGCCATGTATCGTCCTTTCGCTCGGCAGCGACGGCGTCGACCCGGAGGTCACGGGCGGCGTGGCAAGGTGGCGGGCTGGGTGCGCTTTCGCCTTCGGCGAAGTGGCGCGGGCCACCTGTCTACCGTCTGTCGCGATCCTGCCTTTCGTGTGAATCATTGGCCCGAACCAAAACGCCCGGGCTGGGGCGCAACATATAACATTGTTGAAACGAAATTTCTACCCCCTGGCGCCACTGCACCTGCGAAGGGGCCCGCAGCCAATGCCGCATTCCGTGCCGATTCATCGCGATGCAATGCTTTGGCGACAGCGAGGGCAAACCTGCCGCAATGCAGCAGCGGCTGGGCTGCGGTGGGAGGGCAGCCTGGGCCGCCCCCCACTTAACACTCGCTCAGTCGCCCTCGCCGGGCTCGGCCGAGAAGTACTTGTCGAACTTGCCATCTTCACCCTTGTGCTCGTCGGCATCGGGCGGAGTCTCACGCTTGGTGGTGAGGTTCGGCCACTCGGCCGAGAACTTCGCGTTGAGTTCAAGCCATTGCTCGATGCCGCTCTCGGTGTCCGGCAGGATCGCCTCGGCCGGGCACTCGGGCTCGCACACGCCGCAGTCGATGCATTCGTTGGGATTGATGACGAGCATGTTCTCGCCCTCGTAGAAGCAGTCGACCGGGCAGACCTCGACGCAATCCATGTACTTGCAACGGATACAGGCGTCGGTGACGACATAGGTCATGGCAAATGGTCCCCTTGGTATTTTGGGCCGGACGCTCCTTGCGGAATATGCAGGCCCGGCCGATTCGAACCCGCTGCTATGGAAATTTCTGCGCCCGCGTCAAGCGCACGGTAGCACGCCTGGGCCTCGCTGACCGGGCCTCGCCGGGTGGGCAGCGCGAGGATTTCGACGACTCGCACCCCCGCGGCCAGCGGCAGGACCAGCACGTCGCCCACCTGCACACCTTGCGCGCTGCGTTCCACGCGGCGGCCGTTCAGCCGGATATGGCCAGCCTCGGCCAGCGCCTGGGCGAGCGGGCGGGTCTTGGTGAAGCGCAGGAACCACAAGAGCTTGTCAAGTCGCACCCGTTCAGAACCTAAGCGCGGCAAGTGCGGCAAAGGCCCCCGCAGCGGCCGGGGCGGCCTTGGGTTCCAGCGCGGACTGGGCCGGTCGATGGCCCTTTGCCGGCCGGGCGCCCATGGTCGGTTCTGCCGCTGCGGCTTGTCGCGGCCGCGGGGGCCGCCAGCGCCAGTTGGTCGGCGCGGGCGGTCCGAAGGCGCCCGCGGCCAGGGCCTGGGGTGCATAGGCAAGGAAGCCCGCCACGCGCAGCAGCTGGACATGGCTTTCCACCGCGAAACCCATTGACCGGGCGAGCG
>DASTGC010000150.1:0-6305 GCA_035719485.1 Novosphingobium sp. | reverse complement strand
ACGGCGTCGGGCGGGGAGGCGGCGGCGGTGAAGGTGGACGTGCTGAGCACCGATTCGATCGCAGCGGCCGTGGCTGAGGTGGAAAGCCGGTTCGGCCAGGTCGATATCCTGGTCAACAATGTCGGCGCGATCCTCAACGGGACGATGGCGGATATTCCGGTGGCGGCGTGGGAGCGGATCGAGCAGCTGAACCATGGCGCCGTCGTGCGCGGCGTGCGCGCCGTCCTGCCGGCCATGCTGGCGCGTGGAACCGGGCACATCGTGTGCACGGCCTCGTTTGCCGGGATGTATCCCTATGCCTCCACCCGCCTGCCCTATGCCGCATCGAAGGCGGCGGTAATCAGCCTGTGCCAGAACCTGGCGCTCGACTGCGAGCCCCAGGGCGTCCGCGTCTCCTGCCTGATCCCTGGGCCGGTTGCGACGACCATCGGACAGACCATGACCAACTACTCGCCCAACCTGCCGATGCGCGGGCCGGGCGCTGGACTTGGGCTGCTGACGACCGGGCAAGCGGCCCAGCGGTTTGCCGACGGCATGGAAGCCGGGCGGATCCTGATCCCATCGGACGAGGGGCTATGGTCGATCCTGCGCGATTGGGCGGCCGATCCGGATGCCTTCGTCCGCGAAAAGATCGCGCAGGCGCAGCGCGGCGAGTGGGGCCTGCCGGCGCACAAGTGACGCCGCGGCTGGTCAGCGGGTCGGCTTGTAACCGGGTTTGCGCAAGGTCAGCAGGTAGGCGGCGAGATCGCCGGTGACGCGGCGGTCGATGGTGAAGTCCATCGCCGCAGGATAGTTGTGCGCATCGGTGAGGAAGGCGGTCAGTGTCTGCCGGGTCAGTCCGGCACGGTTGGCGATGTCGTCGAACGGGGGGCTTTCGGGATTGGGGCCGGTGCCGTTCGCTGCGATCCAATGGCACCCGGCACAGTGGGCTGCGGCAAAGGCCTGGCCGCGTATTGCCGCGGCCTTGTCAGCGGAGTGATGCCTGGCACCCGATAGCGGCACGGCGAGCATCGCCAGGGGCAGCAGCAGGGCAGGTGGGACAACTTTCATGGCGGCCTTTTACCGCTTCAGCCTTGCTTCCACCATGGCGATGGCGGCCGAAACCGAAGCTTCCGGCGAGAGGCCCGAATTGTCCAGCGTCAGAGCGTCCTCTGCGGCGATGAGCGGGGCGGCAGATCGGGTGGCATCGCGTTCGTCGCGCTGGGCGAGGTCGGCGGTGATCTCGTCGAGTGTCACCGCTGCGCCACGGGCCTGCATCTCGAGGAAGCGGCGGCCGGCGCGTGCCGCGATGCTGGCGGTGACGAACAGCTTCGCTTCGGCCTCTGGTGCGATCACCGTGCCGATGTCGCGCCCGTCGAGCACGGCGCCGCCTGGCTGGGTGGCAAAGCTGCGCTGGCGCTCAAAGAGGGCCTGGCGGACGGAGGGGTGGATCGACACGCGGCTGGCAAGACCCCCCGCTGCCTCGGACCGGAGCTCGGGATTTGCCAGGAGGCTGTCGGGGAACGAGGTTGCGGCCAGGGCATCGGCGGGATCGTCGGGATTGCCGCCATCATGGAAGCACTGATACCCCACGGCGCGATACAACAGGCCAGTATCGAGATGAGGGAGGCCATAGTGCCTGGCCAGAGCGCGGGCGATGGTGCCCTTGCCCGATGCGGTCGGCCCGTCGACGGCAATGATCACCGCTTTGGCTCCCCCCGTGCCCGCCAGGCCTTGGCCAGGCCCCAGACGGCGATCGAGGCCCAGAAGAATTCAAGGACCAGCGAGGCCGGGTTCAGGTTTACCAGGAGGGAGACCGTCAGCAGTCCCGCGCCGGCGAGGTTCACGCCATGCTGGAGGAACGGGTTGGGCGCACCGCTGTAGGTGGCATAGGCATAGGCGAAGATGATGCAGGCCATGCCGCCGAAGCCGAAGAGGTTGGCCATGGCGGGGCTGAGCGACAGGATCATGCCCCCGGTCCCTCCGCGGCGAGGCTGTCGAGCAGGGATTCGAACAGGGGGAACGAGGTGGCGATCGGACGCGTGTCGTCAACTTCGACGCCGCCGCGGCTGGCGAGCCCGGCAATGGCCATGGACATGGCGATGCGGTGGTCGAGGTGGGTGGCGACGGCGGTATCAGCGGGCGTGCCCGACAGGGGATCGCCGCCGGTGCCATCGATGATGAGGCCGTCCTCCGTCTCGGTCACGCGCGCGCCCGCCAGCTCGAGCGCAGCGCGCATGACGGCAATCCGGTCGGACTCCTTGACCCGCAATTCATCGAGGCCGGTGGTGATGGTGCGCCCCGTGGCGAGCGCGGCGGCGACGAAAAGGATCGGGAATTCATCGACCATCGCCGGGACCATGGCCGGATCGACGGTGATCCCGGTGAGCGTCGAATGACGCACGTGAAGATCGGCCACGGGCTCACCACCCACCTCGCGCCGGTCGATCTCCTCGATCGTGCCGCCCATGGCGCGCAACACGTCGAACAGGGCGGCGCGGGTCGGGTTGAGGCCGACGTTCTCGATCACCAGATCGCTGCCCGGCACGATCAGCGCGGCTACGACGAAAAAGGCGGCAGAAGAAGGATCGCCGGGGACGACAATGGTCTGCGGCTTGAATTCGGCTTCGCCGCGCACCCGAATGATGCGGGTGCCGTCTGCTTCGACCTCGACGTCCAGTTCGGCGCCGAAGCCTTTGAGCATTCGTTCGGAATGATCGCGCGTGGGGACCGGCTCGATCACCGTGGTGATCCCCGGCGTATTGAGGCCGGCCAGCAGAATCGCGCTTTTCACCTGGGCCGAGGCAACGGGCAGGCGGTATTCGATCGGCACCGCCGGGTTTGCGCCGCGCATCATCAGCGGCAGGCGACCGCCCGGGCTGGCGGTGAAGTCTGCACCCATGGTGGACAGCGGATCGATCACCCGGCCCATCGGCCGCTTGGACAGGCTGGCATCGCCGACGAAGCAGGCGGTAATATCGTGGCTAGCGACAAGGCCCATCAGCAGGCGGGTGGAAGTGCCGGAATTGCCCATATCCAGGGCGGCCCGAGGCTGGAGCAGGCCGCCGACGCCGACGCCGTGGATCGACCAGAGGCCGCTGTTCGACCGGGTTATGGTCGCGCCCATGGCCCGCATGGCGGCGGCGGTGGAGAGCACGTCCTCGCCTTCCAGCAGGCCAGAGACCCGCGTTTCGCCAAGGGCAAGCGCGCCGAGCATAATCGAGCGGTGGCTGATCGACTTGTCACCCGGCACCCGGATCCGGCCCGTGAGCGGTCCGGTGGCGCGGAACCGGCGCGGACGCGTGGGGGCAGGATCGGCATGGCTCACAACAATGGCTTTCGTTTCCGGGAGGGCAGGAGCGCGCGGCTTTTGACAGCGCGCGCCGGCTATGGCAAGGCGCGCGCCCGGTGGATGCCGTGGCGCTTGCAATTCGCGCCGCACCTTCCCATCACCCGCCATGTAACTTGGCATACGGTTTTTTGTGGTTTGCCCAAGTCCGGGCAGGCCAAGACGAGGAATGACAATGGTCAAGCCTGAATGGGGCGCCAAGCATGGCTGCCCGAAGTGCGGCACCCGTTTCTATGATCTGGGCAAGGACGACCCGGTCACCTGCATCGAATGCGGCTATTCCTGGCAGCCCGAGCCGGTGCTGAAATCGAAGCAGCCGATGCCTTACGAGGAAGTGCAGAAGAAGCAGGAAGCCGAGGACGTCGATCTGGCGGACGAGGATCTCGACATCGATGACGATGGCGACAGCCCCGACAACGACGTCGACCTGGGTGGCGACGACGATCTCGGCGTGGGCGTCGACAACGACGGTGAACCGGACGACGTCTGACGCGGATTTTGCGTTTTTTCCCGCTTGCCAACAGGGAGGCCCAAGACTAGAGGGGCGCTCCCGGCGGCAGTCGGGTCCGGCCGTCCCCCAGGGGCTGTCCGGAACATGATTGGCACGGGGCCTTAGCTCAGCTGGGAGAGCGCCTGCATGGCATGCAGGAGGTCAGCGGTTCGATCCCGCTAGGCTCCACCAATCTTACGGCATGGCGATATTTGCTCCATGCCGGGCTGCAAACGGTGGCCAGCTGCGCTTCCGGTGCTCTCGACCATGAAGGTCGCTCCGCTCCGGTTCTCGCTGACCGCCATTTTCGGTCCGGCCTGAAGCAAATCTCACCATACCGTGACGCTCGAAACGGCGTCGTGGGGTGAACTGTTGGTACGCTGGCTGACGAGGTTTCGTCCGCCGGCGTTTTTGGCGTTTTTGGCCAGGCGGGCATTTCGCCCCTTTGGCGGTTTGGAGCAGGCGATACATGTTCGACACGTTGTCCGATCGCCTCGGCGGGGTGTTCGACAGGCTGCGCGGGCGCGGTGCGCTCAAGGAGCAGGACGTTCGCGATGCCATGCGCGAAGTGCGCATCGCCCTGCTCGAGGCCGATGTCGCCCTCCCGGTCGTCCGCCGCTTCATCGACCAGGTGACCGAGGCCGCGGTCGGCCAGTCGGTGTTGAAGTCGGTGACGCCCGGCCAGCAGGTCGTCAAGATCGTCAACGATGCGCTGGTCGATATGCTCGGCGGGGAAGAGACCGTTGGGCTCGACCTCCAGGCAGCGCCGCCGGTGGTCATCATGATGGTCGGCCTCCAGGGCTCGGGCAAGACGACGACCACGGCCAAGCTGGCCAAGCTGCTCAGGGAAAAGCACGGCAAGAAGGCCATGATGGCCTCGCTCGACGTCAATCGTCCGGCCGCGCAGGAGCAACTCAAGGTCCTCGGTGAGCAGGTCGGCGTCGCCACCCTGCCGATCATCTCCGGCCAGCAGCCGGTCGACATCGCCACCCGCGCGCTCAATGCGGCCAAGCTTCAGGCCGTCGACGTGCTGCTGCTCGACACCGCTGGCCGGCTCCACGTCGACCAGGCGCTGATGGACGAGATGAAGGCGGTTTCCGCCATCTCGGCCCCCAGGGAAACCCTGCTGGTCGTCGATTCGCTGACCGGCCAGGACGCGGTCAACGTCGCCCAGAGCTTCACCGCGCAGGTGCCGCTGACCGGCGTGGTGCTGACCCGGATGGACGGCGATGCCCGCGGCGGCGCGGCGCTTTCCATGCGCGCGGTCACCGGCAAGCCGATCAAGTTCGCCGGCACCGGCGAGAAGATGGACGCGATCGAGCCGTTCCATCCCGGCCGCGTCGCCAGCCGCATCCTCGGCATGGGCGACATCGTCTCAATCGTCGAGAAGGCCGCCGCCACGATCGAGGCGGAGGATGCCGAACGCCTCGCCCAGCGCATGGCCAAGGGTCAGTTCGACATGAACGACCTGCGCATGCAATTGAAGCAGATGCAGAACATGGGCGGCCTCGGCGCGCTCGCCGGGATGATGCCGGGGATGAAGAAGGCCAAGGCGGCCATGGCTGCGTCCGGCATGGACGACCGGGTGCTGCTGCGCATGGATGCGATCATCGGCTCGATGACCCCCAAGGAACGCGCCCGCCCCGACCTGCTCAACGCCAAGCGCAAGATCCGCGTCGCCAACGGCTCCGGCACCCAGGTGCAGGACGTCAACAAGCTCCTGAAGATGCACCAGGAGATGGAGCGGGCGATGAAGCAGATCAAGAAGATGGGCGGCCTCAAGGGCCTTGCCGCGATGTTCGGCAAGGGTGGCCTCGATGCCGCCATGCCCGGGCTCGGCGCGCAGGGTCTCGGCGGCGGTGCGGGTGGTGCCGGCCTCCCGGGCCTTGGCGGGTTGGGGGGCAACATGCCGGCCAACCTCGGCGACCTGCTCAAGCGGAAGTGAAGTTTTAAGTTTTCGGTTTGGTTTCAGTTATTCAGGAAAGGTAGTTCACATGTCGGTTTCCCTGCGTCTGTCGCGTGGCGGCTCCAAGAAGCGCCCCTATTACAAGATCGTCGTCGCCAACTCGCGCGCTCCGCGTGACGGCAAGTACCTGGAGCAGGTCGGCACCTACAACCCGCTCCTCGCCAAGGACGACGGCAACCGCGTGCGCCTGGTCGAAGACCGCGTGAAGTACTGGCTCGGCGTCGGCGCCCAGCCGACCGACCGCGTTGCCCGCATGCTCGACAAGGCCGGGATCAAGGAACGCGCCGCCACCAACAACCCGCAGAAGGGCGAGCCGGGCGCCAAGGCCAAGGAACGTGCCGAGGAGAAGGCCGAGAAGGCCCGCGAGGCTGAAGAAGCCGCCGCCGCCGCGGCTGCCGCTCCGGCCGTCGAGGAAGCCCCCGCCGCCGAGGAAGCCGCCAACGAGGCGACTCCCGACAGCGACGCCGGCGACACCCCGGCCGAAGAAGCCGGCGAAAGCGCCCAGGAACCGGCCGAGGGCT